>NZ_CAXBOC010000087.1:0-13499 GCF_963976465.1 uncultured Cyclobacterium sp.
CCTTACCACTCCTGCTTCAGTCTATGACTACCATATGGAAAGCAGGGAGAAAACCCTTATGAAGCGACAAGAAGTCGTGGGGGGTCATAATCCGGCGGACTACCAATCCGAACGCATATGGGCAAGCGCTAAAGATGGAACTGAAATTCCTGTGTCTCTAGTCTATAAAAAAGAATTGTTTGCCCAAGAAGGTCAAAATCCTGTACTCCTTTACGGTTATGGTTCATACGGACTGAGTTCAGATCCCTATTTTAGCTCAAGTAGGTTGAGTTTGTTGGACAGAGGCTTTGTCTTTGCCATTGCCCATATCAGGGGAGGTCAAGAGCTGGGACGCCACTGGTATGAAGACGGGAAAATGCTCAAGAAAAACAACACCTTTGAAGACTTCATCGCTTGTGGGGATTTTTTAATTCAAGAAAAATATGCCCATCCAAGCAAACTTTTTGCCATGGGAGGAAGTGCAGGAGGCCTTCTTGTAGGAGCTGTAATCAATCAACGGCCGGATCTCTTTCACGGAGTGGTCGCTGCCGTTCCATTCGTAGATGTGGTGACTACTATGTTGGATGAAAGCATTCCTTTGACTACCGGGGAATTCAACGAATGGGGAAACCCCAAGGAAAAGGGCTACTATGATTATATGCTTTCTTACTCACCCTATGACAATGTAAAAGCACAGGATTACCCACATTTACTGGTAACCTCAGGTCTACACGACAGTCAGGTACAGTACTGGGAACCTACCAAGTGGGTAGCAAAACTTAGGGCTTTGCGCACCAATAATAATTTACTTTTGCTTCACACCAATATGGAGGCCGGTCATGGCGGTGCTTCAGGTCGTTTTAACGCTTTGAAAGAATTGGCCATGGAATATGCCTTTATTCTATCTCTTGTTAAAAATTAACCTAAAATAAGATCAAAAACTCTATTAAGCCTGTTGTTCCTTTCAACAGGCTTTTTCTTTCCCCTATAGTATAACATAAACTTCCTCCAGCCGGAGCTTAGTTAGGGGGAATATCTGTTCCTAATCCCTGAGAAAGTAAATGCATCCCCTATTAGCAGAGGGCTTACCTACTTTGGGTTTAATCAACATGAATTTCACTCTAGATCCAATAGTTCAAATAAAGCAAAAGACAGGTAGTCTTCTTCCAAATCCGGGTTATCCGAGTGGTTTTTTGACAAGTACACTCCTGCTTCAGTAATGAACAGGTTGTCCGGTAAAAATTTTTCCTTATCAAATAAGGTTTCTCCAATAACATTCAACCCGCTGTCTAAAATTAATATGGAAAACACCTTTGGATCGAATCTATAATTCATTATTTCCTCCTCACTAGTTAATTCTATTTCCGGATAACAAACCCTATAATAGACGTTTTTGAATTTATCGTAGAGGATACTCTTATAATTCGGTGCACTAGCAATATATCTATAATTCTCCTCTCTAGATCCTGACGAAGTTTTGAAAGCGGTTAATGTACTTACTTTTTGCAGAAACTGAAGCTAAAGAAGTATTCATTGCATCTGAATAATACAAGTCATGGTCGGAATGAAAAGAATAAACCCATTTGTCTAAGCCTTTGGCAAAGCTGAAATCGAAAAACCTATAACCATCTACCAAATAGTTATTGGGGAATTTGTGGGGCAAGAGCTCTGTCTCTCCATTGTTGAGGTTGATGCTATAAGTCAAATGTCTTTTAGACAACACATCATTTGTAATTTGGTTATGGTCATCCGCAGGACGAGTTTTTACCACCAAAGCCTCTCCTTCTAGCACCGCCGGAGAAGAAAAATACGTTAAATGGACAAAAGGGGAAGTATGCATCTCTGGTACCTGAACTGTGATTTTTTTTCTGACCGATCCGCTTGTGTCCGTTAAATATATATTTGGACTAAATTGCTGAAAAAGAAAGATACTGTCTAACTTATGGATGTAGAATGAAAAAATCCGACCTACGCTATTGTTGCCTTCAACTGAGAACCTTAACCTTTTACGTAAGGTATTATCCTCCATGTCATACATCTGAATCTCATTCGCTTTTGGATTTAGATTAAAAAACCAATCTTTAGATTCCTGATGATACGCCAGCTGCATGCTTCTATTATCTGTCAATGAATCAATCGGTATTCTTATAGAATTTGAGGATTGAACTAATTTTTTTAGCACTGTAGCTTTACCCTTTTCATCCTTTTCACATGCAAAAACCATCGCTAAAATCACTATGAATCCAGAGATTTTGTATCGCTTATATTTGTCAAATGGATTTTGTCTTCTACCCATGTTGCTATTGTTATAAATGTAATGGCCCTACTTCCAAGTTTCATCCTTTTCACGGAACCTGTTTTTTTTGCCCTACCACTATCTTCTTAAGCTACTGAAATTTCAAGTCTATAAACCCTAAAGCCAATGCCCTATAATACTTAGGTATCATTTTTTACACCTGATAATTTAGTTAATCTTGCTCGCATTTACAATTTTACCTAAATATTTATTTTATAGCTTCTAATTTGGAGTTAAAGCAACTTTTCTAGCGGGGACAAAATTATTTTAAAACAAGCCCCAGACTTATTACTGATATCAAAACAAATAATTAATAAGCGGGTATGAAATCCAAAGGTGGTTTTTCTAAAAAACCAACAACTACTTCCATTTATTTGTATAAATAAAATATTTTGCCTAATTTTTATAACTTCTATAATTTTCAGGTAAATAAACCAACTGTTTAAATTAACCAAGATGAAGGTAAACCACGAACACCAACAATCATTTTACGATGAAATGTATGATGAAGACCGAACATTACGGGAACATTATTCAAGCTTCGGAGAATTTATTGAAAACATTTCAGCAAAAAAGCTCAACCAACTCCAATTCTCTGCAGACAAGGCTCAAATGGCCATGGGTATGACTTTCAATGTTTACCACGACAAAGAAGGCGTAGAAAAGATACTGCATTTAGATATCCTTCCACGAATTATTCCCGGCAATGAATGGCAAAAAATAAACGATGGGCTGAAACAAAGAATTACTGCTTTAAACCTTTTCCTTCAGGACATTTACAACGAGCAAAAAATTCTTAAAGATAAAGTTGTTCCTGCCGATTTAATATTGGGAAGCAAGGATTTCTTAAAACCCTGTATAGGTTTAACCCCTCCAAAAGGCATTTGGTGTCACATTACAGGGACAGACTTGGTTAGAGATAATAATGGAGAATTTTATATTTTAGAGGACAATCTTCGCTGTCCCTCCGGTGTATCTTATATGCTGGAGAGTCGAGAAATCATAAAAAGTGCCTTTCCCAACCTATTCAATAAATTGGGGGTAAGACCTGTTTCAGATTATCCAACACAACTCTTGGATATGCTTCAATTCTTATCGGACAAACCCAAACCGGTTATTGGCGTACTAACACCAGGTGTATATAACTCTGCCTACTTTGAGCATTCCTACCTAGCCCAACAAATGGGAGCAGAACTTGTTTCCGGAATGGATCTTTTGGTCCAAAACAAGAAAGTCTACATGCAAACAACTAAAGGACTGGAGCAAATCGATGTGCTTTACAGAAGGCTTGACGACACTTTTCTAGATCCACTGGCATTTAATCCAGACTCAATGCTAGGTGTTCCTGGTCTTTTCGACGCCTATAAAGCCGGCAATATTGCCCTTGCCAATGCACCGGGAACAGGAGTAGCCGATGACAAAGCGGTGTATGCATATGTGCCAAAAATAATAAAATACTATCTGGATCAAGATCCTATTCTCCATAATGTCCCAACATTTCTGTGCCGAGAAGAGAAAGACCGGGCACATGTTTTAGAAAACATCTCTGATCTTGTAGTGAAGGAGACCAATGCGGCAGGCGGTTACGGCATGATGATAGGACCTAAAGTTAGTGCAGAAGAGCACGAAAAATTCAGACAATTGGTAAAGAAAAACCCTAACAACTACATAGCACAGCCTACATTATCCCTTTCTACTGTACCCTCCTTAGTGGATCACAAAACAATAGAAGGCAGACATGTAGATTTAAGGCCATATGTATTGTATGGAAAGGAAGTAGAAGTAATACCCGGAGCCCTTACTCGGGTTGCATTAAAAAAAGGTTCTCTTGTTGTCAATAGTTCTCAAGGTGGCGGAAGCAAAGACACTTGGGTGCTATATTAATTTAAAACGAAACAATATGTTAAGTAGAGTTGCAAATTCAATTTACTGGCTGGGGAGATACATGGAGCGAGCAGAAAATTATGCCAGATTTATCAATGTAAATTTCAACCTTATGTTGGACTCACCGCCGGACCTAAAGGAGCAATGGGAACCTTTAATTATGGCTACAGGGGACCATGAACAATACAAATTCAGAAACCAAACCTTTGACATGCAGGAGGTTATCTATTTTTTAGCCTTCGATCAAAACAACCCGAATTCTATCATATCATCTGTCTCTAATGCCAGGGAGAACGCCAGAATGATACGAGAAAACCTTACCAAAGAAACCTGGGAAAAACTAAATGAAACCTATCATTTTGTCAACAAGGCTGCCAATGGAAAAATCTGGAAAAAGGAAGACCCAAGAAATTTCTTTGAAGACGTAAAATCTCAAATACTGTTGTCCTACGGCCTGGCTGATAATACCGTTGCCCGTACAGAAGGCTGGCACTTCAGACAACTGGGCCAATATTTGGAGCGAGCAGACAAAACTTCAAGGATTCTAGACGTCAAATACCATATCCTCCTCCCCTCTGCCGAGGAAGTGGGGTCCCCATTGGATTTCCTTCACTGGATGGCTTTACTAAAGTCTGTTACAGCTTTCAACACATACCGGAGGCTTTATGGAAACATTTCTCCTTCAGGGGTAGTCGAGTTCTTGGTTTTAAATAAATACTTCCCTAGATCAGTTTTCTTTTGCTTGAAAGAAGCAGAAACATGTTTGTACAAAATCTCAAATTCAAGCGGTGAAGGGTATTCCAACAGTGCTGAAAAGGCAATGGGAGAATTACGATCAAAATTAGAATTTGACGATGTCAACGATATTATTTCCAGCGGATTACATGAATACATAGAACATTTACAAATAAAAATTAATAATATCTCTAATAAAATAAACGACAATTATTTCCAAATAAAAGATAACTTTGCCAGCCAAACTATGGCACAAGAATGACTTTCTGCATCGGAATAAAAACAAAACACGGTATTTTAGGTTTGTCAGACACTAGGATTACCTCAGGTAATGATACAACCACCTCAAAAAAAGTATATACAGTTAATAGGAGAAACCATTCTTTTTTTATTATGACCTCCGGCTTGCGGTCTGTAAGAGACAAAGCCATTACCTATTTTGGTGAATTAATTGAAAAAAATGATTCAACCTATGACAAGCTATACAAAGCTGTCAATGGCTTTGCTGATCAAGTAAAGCGAGTAGCGGAAGAAGACAAAGACTCTCTAGAAAAATCAGGTTTTTTCTTTAATTTATTTTCAATCATTGGTGGGCAACTCGAGGAGGACAAAGAACCCAAACTCTATTTACTTTACCCTCAAGGCAATTGGATTGAAATTAGACAGGGAACTCCGTTTGTTATTATCGGAAACACCGGCTTTGGTAACCCCGTCCTTAAGCGTTCTTTAAAGTATGAGGAGCCCTTATTGTTGGCACTTAAAAGTGCTTTTTTGGCTTTCGACGCCACTAGAATCAGCTCCAATGATGTTGATTATCCGATAGATACTGTTATCTTAGAAAATGATAGTTACAATATTGTAGAAAACCGATTTGAACAACACGAATTAAATCACCTTTCTGAATTTTGGAACGATTCTTTAAAAAATGTCATTCATGACTTACCGGCAGAGATCTTAAAAAAAGCTTTTCTGCCCAAAAAGGAAGATAAGTAAGTACCACCGACAAATGTAGCAATGCCTCTTCCGGCTGATAAAATCACTTCTTGGAAAGGGTTTGATAGTATTGGAATTTATCGGTCAAATAAACTATTATGCGCCTGAAAATTCAACATATCACAACTTATGAATACCAAAAACTTGTCAGGTTAAATCCTCATCATTTTTACCTGAAACCCCTCCAGCGAAATTATTTGGAAGTCGAAGCGTATTCATTGGAAATCGACCCCAAACCTGAAGGGATCAACGAGAGGTACAGCATTGAAGGCAATCCCTATTTTCAAGCTTGGTTTACAGGAGAAACTGAATCCATGGAGATTCAATTGAATTTTCAGGTCAACACAAAACATTTCAACCCTTTCCTGTTTTTAATGGATCAATGGTTTTTACAACAATTTAATCCTGAAAGTGAAAAACCTTTTTCTTACCGGCCCAAGAACTTGCCCCTATTGGCAGCCTTTTTGGCACACAATAAAAACAATTTACTAAAAAGCTATGCGCTAGAGAAACTCAAATCCAATGATCCCATTCAATTTTTGACTCAATTGAATGCTGCCATTCATGCCGATTGGCACCATATCATTCGGGAAGAAGAAAATCTTTGGTCTGCTGCCAAGACTTTTGCTGCCGGAAAAGGGTCGTGTAGAGACCTTTCCTTTATGCTGATGGAAATGTTGAGGCATGTAGGCTTGGCGGCCAGATTTGTCAGCGGTTATGCCTTTAATCCCGAACTGGAAGAAGGGCATGAACTTCACGCTTGGGTTGAGACTTATCTTCCCGGTGCAGGATGGGTAGGGTTGGACCCTAGCCTGGGGCTTATGGTAGACGAACATTACATACCCCTTGCTTCAAGTTTTCTCCCCGAAAATACGCTTCCTGTGCACGGAACCTTTGGCGGAGAAAACCTCAAGCCTTCAACATTACAAACTTCGGTCAGCATCCATCAGATTTAAAACAAAAATCCATTTCTTCTAAAACAAACCCAATAAAACAAAATTTTATTAACCTTTTTAACCTGCTTTCAGTTTAATAGAATAACACAAAAAATTCTATGAAAAAAGTGGGAGGCACAATATTTATCATCGTTTTACTATCCGTAATATTTTTTCTGGATTGGTATGTATTTCAAGGAATCAAAACCATTTTACCTTCAGCTTATTTAGCGCAGGGAAAAACGGTCTATTGGGTTCTAACTGCTGCAATCGCCATGTGGTTTGGGTATACGTTTTACACCATTATGCAAGAGGGCAAAATTTCCTCCTCTTCACAGCAATCTCTCAATTGGTTTTTGGTTATTCTTGTTACCCAACTAACCGTAGTCCTTTTCTTATTTGGTGAAGACCTAATTAGGGGCTTGGGCTCTGTTTACCGATATGCTACCAATTATTCCAATGAAGGCACATTATTGGTTTCTCGAAGAAAATTTGTTAGCCAGTTGGCGTTTGCTGTGGCTGCCATACCTATGACAGGCTTTATTTATGGGATTGTTAAAGGGAAATATGCCTTTAGAACGATCAGAAAAACCCTTTACTTTAAAGATTTGCCGGAGGCCTTTGATGGGTTTACCATCACTCAGTTGTCAGACATTCATGCCGGTAGTTTTAAAGATATTCAAGCTGTAAAAAAAGGGGCAGAAATGGCTGCCGCTCAGCAGTCTGATCTTTTTGTATTTACAGGAGACCTGGTCAATCACAAGGCCAATGAAATTGATCCAATGTTGGATGTTTTTTCAAAAATCAAAGCCCCATATGGTCAATTCTCTATTTTAGGCAACCACGATTATGGAGACTACACTTCTTGGCCAAGTCCTGAAGCAAAAGCCCAAAACCTGGAATCATTAAAAAACAAGCATCAGTTGATGGGCTTTGATCTGCTTTTGGATGAAAGCAGAACCATAGAAAAAGACGGGCAAAAAATAAGCCTGCTTGGTGTTGAAAATTGGGGAATTGGTTTCCAATCTAAGGGAGACCTTGAAAAATCCCTACAAAATGTACCGGAAAAAGACTTTAAAATCCTGCTTTCGCATGACCCTACGCATTGGGACGAACAAGTTAAAAACCATCCCAAAAACATCCATTTGACATTGAGTGGACATACGCATGGCATGCAGATGGGCATTGAGACGCCATTTATCCGATGGAGCCCGGCACAATACAGGTACACCAACTGGGCGGGAATCGCAGAGCAAACAGGGAAATACCTTTATGTAAACAGAGGTTTTGGATTCCATGCTTTTGCCGGAAGAGTAGGGATCTGGCCTGAAATCACCGTTATCGAATTAAAAAAAGCCTAAGACAAGACCCTAGAAGGTCAAAAATCCACGTTAAACCACTATTCGTTATTGAAATTTCACTGAACCACGCTCGCCGGAAAGAAAATAATAGGCCAGCGGAACAAAATACAATGCTGTAAAAGTACCTATGGTAAGGCCGCCGATTACTGAAAAGACAAGGGGTCTTTGCAAATCTGCTCCCAAACCCGCACTGAACACCACCGGCACCAACGCAAGAATCGTGGTGATGGATGTCATCACAATGGGCTTAAGTCTAATTTCTCCTGCATGGTACAATGCCTTGGTAAGGGCCTCTTTACCCAAAATTCCATTTGCTCGATAATTTACCCTTAGTCTATTGATGGTGTCTATTTTAAGTATCGCATCATTGACCATGATTCCAAGCATTACCACCAAACCAATGGCTGACATAACATTCAGAGAGGTTCCGGTTAGCCATAACACCAAGAAAGCCCCTCCTACACCTAAGGGTAGTGTAAATATTACAATAAGTGGCTGTAAAAAACTTTCAAACTGTGCCGCAAGAATAAAGTAAAGTAATAAAATAGAAACCATTAAAATACCCATTAGCTGTTTTATGGTTTCCTGATCCTCGAAATACTGACCGGTAAAATTCACTGAAAGATTTTTATTTACTGCCCATGAACGAATATCCTCCTCATGGTTTGTCGGTTCTGGAACATGGAGGTTTACGGATTGGAAAATACCGGACCTATCTGCTGTTACAAACTTATAATGGGTATCGTAAGCAGAAGAAATAAACTCATCTAATGCATAAGGAACCCCTTCTTCACCATATAGAAAATTTCTCCTCAGGAGGGATTGAAAATCAAGTTGATCATTTTTCAAGCGTATAGGGATGATCTCTCCAAATTGTCGAATATCTGTAATCAAATAATCACCAAATAAACGCTCAATAGCCGTAATCAACTGATTGACATCGAGACCATAGAGTGCTAATTTCTCAAGATCAGTCTTAAAAATTACAGATGCCCCCTCTTGTAGACCTGGTCCTTTAGACCAATCTTTAACGGGAAATGCCTCCATTAATGCATTCATTTGATTGGGACCTACCGGCCTCTTTGTTTCTAAATTCATAAATCGCACTTCGAAATTTGGACGATTTGAACTAAATAACTGATCAAAGGCGTTGGGGGCGTCTTTTATTTCTATACTGGCCTGAGGGTATTGCCTGAGGAAGAATTGCTGAAGCTGCCTTGCAACATTTTCTTTGTCAGTTTGATTGGCAAACATTAAGTAAAGATCTGCCTGCTGAATAGCATTTTCTCCCTCATACAAGATGAATTGCCTTAATCCCACATCGCTTTCTGCCACTGTAAATTTCCCTTCCAATTGCTCAAGTAAATGCTGAATTCTATTTTTGTTTTGGCTTGCATTGATTGGTTCATTCCAATCTAATGAAATCAATACATCAAACTTTTCAATGGCTGGTAAACCTTCTACTTTTAAAAACTGTACAGATGCCAAAAGTAAAGGTATCAATAGGAACAATACCACCAATGACAAACCCGGCCTTGAAAAAAACCTTTTAAACAGTATCTTATACCCTTTGAGCATTCCTTTAAAAAGGCGACTATCCTCTTTGAAAGTACCTTTGGCTTTGTTCTTAAATAAAAGAAAATACAATAAGGGGAGCAGAATAAAAGCCACCAATAATGAGACGGATAAAATAGCGGCAACAGATACAGCTTGATCATAAAACAATGCTCCTGCTACCCCACTTAAAAACACCAAGGGCACAAATACTGCAAGGGTAGTGAGCACAGAACTGATAAGTGCGGACTGCACCTCATTAACCCCAACCACACAAGCCTCAAATAAGGGAAGTCCCTCCTCTCGTTTTCGATTTATATTGTCTAAAACAATGATGGCATTGTCTATTAGCATCCCTAAACCGAGAGCAAGCCCACTAAGGGAAATCACATTTATGGAAATATTAAAAAAATAGAAGACCATAAAACTAATCACCAGAGAAGCCGGCAAACTTATCCCTATGATAATCGGCATGCGGTAATTTCCCATAAACACAAACAGAATAGCAAAGGCAAACAATCCACCAAAAAACAAGCTGGTTTGGAGGTTGTTGACTCCAGCATTCAGAAGGGAAGATTGATCTTGTGTCAACTCAAAATTTACCTGTGGGTAATCTTCTTTAAACAATTCTACCGCCTCATATATTAGGGGCATGGTTTCGTTCATTTTGGCTGCTGTCTGTTTATGCACTGTTACCACCAAGCTTTCTTTACCATCAAATAAATGATACCCGGTTGGACTGGATAGGGTGTGGTTAACTTTTGCAATCTTTGATAGTAAAACAGTATTTCCTTCGGGGCCCCTTACAGGCAGATTCCCCACGTCTTCTGCCGTCTCCAGCTTGCTGGCCAAACGCAAATAATACCTAAACTGTCCATCTTCTACGCTAATTCCGGGAAGCTCTCTGTTTCCGTCCTGAATGGCCTGAACTAAATCGGATTCTTTAAAACCCAAACCCGACATTACAGCTTTGTTGGGTGTTACAGAAATGGCTTTTTCCTGGCGCCCATTTATGTCTACAAGAGCAACACCATCCAGTTGTTCCAAGCGCTTTTTGATTACATTCTCTGTAAGCAATGAAACTTCCGCATAATCCACCCCTTCGTTTGGAACGATTTGCAGTCGAACAATAGGAATATCATTGGAGTTGATCCGGACAACCTGTGGTCTGGGCATGTCATCGGGCAAACTATTGGTCAGTCGATCAATTTTTTCATTGACCTCTATATAGGCCAACTCCATTTTTGTTTGAAAATCAAAAGTCAAACGCACATTTCCTACTTCAGACCCTGCTTTACTTTCTATATCTTGAAGTCCATTTAAGGTTACCATGCCCTCTCGAATGGGTTTCAAAACATTTCGCTCTATGGATTCGGGGGAGGTATTGGGATAATTAACCTTTATGATAATTTGCGGCACATCTATGGGTGGCAACAAAGAGATCGGCAGTGTCCTAAACATTATTACACTGAAAATAAGCAAGGCCAAAAATGTCATGCCGACAGCTATGGGACGTGAGAGTAAAAACTTTACCATATCCTATTCTGTTGAAACTTGGACAGGAGCCTGATGGGCCAATTGAACATTATTGCTAACAATCACTGTTCGGTCAGCTTCCAAGCCATCCAAAACCTCCACTTCTCTACCATTGTCTTTCCCCACCTCCACATAATTCCAAATGGCCTCATTATTATCTATGGTAAAGACTACAGGCCTACCGGAACGGTATACTACAGCTTCTTTTGGCACCACCAAATTGTTATTTTGAGGAGCTCTTATCACTGCTCTGGCATTCATCCCAGGCAATAAACCCCCTCCTTTGCTTAGTTTTAAAGTAACTTGAACCAGTCCGTTTTCATCCACTTTTGGATTGATGCTAACCACTGAACCGGTAATACTATCCCCTAATCCGGAGACAGGATATATTTCCGCCTTTTGCCCCTTTTTCACAAAGGAAATATCCGATTCCAAAACTTTGACTTTCATCTCCAATAAGGAAGTGCTTAACACCAAGCAGATTTCATCTCCTGCACTCACCAAACTACCCTTTTTTAACTTTAAATCTGCTATTGCTCCGGATATTGGTGCTTTTACTTCCGTCTTGTCTAGATTAATTTCTGCCTCTCTCACTGCAATTTCCGCGGCCAATAAGCCACTGGAAGCCCTCCAATATTCATCTCTTGCCTCTTTATCCAAATCTTCAGAAAAAGTAGTTTCAACCGTAGAGGTAATTTTTCGGCTCTCATATTCAGCTCGAGAAGAACGCAAATTTACCTGAGCTTTCTCCCATTCCAGCTGACTATCGGTTTTGTCCAATAAGGCAATCACCTGCCCTTCCTTAACTTGTTGTCCTTCCTCTACCTTTAAATCTATTAAATAGCCACTTCGTTCAACCACAGACATTACTTGATTTTCAGCTTCAATTTTTCCGGTCGCATTGATTAGGTAATCAAAAGACTTTTTTTCTGACAAGCCCACTTTTACGGAAGTGGCTTGAACTTCATCCCTGAAAGTCTCCATAGGGATTTCCTCTTTCTCCTTGGTCTCTTCACCGCAAGCGGAAAGGATTACAAGGGAACAAAATAAGAGTGTTTTGTTCATGTCTTTTATTGGCTAAAGGGTTAATATTATTTTAAAGAATATTTGGAAAGATTATAATTAACTAAATATTTAAATCTCATGCAAACATTGGCTTTATTTTTTATCTAAAAACCTCTAAAAATTAAATTTAGCCTCTGAGAATCATACAAAAACCCACCGTCTCATAGTTTAAATAAAAAAAATTAACCCTGATTATGCTTTAAAGCTGAACTTTAAAATAGATGGCCGGAATTATCAGCCATTACTGATAAAGCAAAGGGCCCTAAACAAAAAAATCCGGACTGAGTAAATCAATCCGGATCAATAATTTCAGTTTAGTTTTATGCTATTTCAGCACTTTTTCATCGGCGTGCATAAAATCAGGATCATCCTCTTTATAATTTACATGAATTATAGGGCTAGCCTTGTGAAGCAATGCTTTACTTGATGAGTCTAAATGCCTTACATAAACAGTTTTTCCTAATTTATTGTAGCGTTCAGTCACTTTATGTACAGCTTCCAATCCGGAATGGTCCACTATTCTACTCTCCTCAAAATCTATAATGATTTCATCAGGATCATTCAGTGGGTCAAATTTCTCCCCGAAAGCGGTTACTGAGGCAAAAAACAAAGGACCGAAGATTTCATAGTGCTTGATTCCGTTTTCATCCATTCGCTTTCTGGCACGGATCATTTTTGAATTTTTCCAGGCAAATACCAAAGCCGCGATGATCACCCCTATCAATACAGCCAAGGCGAGGTTGTGAAGGAATACTGTGACAAGGGTTACCAAGATCATCACCAAGACATCTGATTTAGGCACTTTTCTAAATACCCTTAGAGAGGCCCATTCAAAAGTTCCGATGGCCACCATAAACATAAGCCCTACGAGGGCTGCCATAGGCACCATTTCTATATAAGAAGAAAAGAATAAAATAAAGGTAAGCAGACCTAGCGCTGCCACAATCCCCGAAAGTCGGTTTCTTCCTCCAGCATTTACATTGATAAGGGATTGACCGATCATGGCGCATCCACCCATACCTCCAAAAAATCCGGTGGTAACATTTGCTACACCCTGGGCTATACACTCTTTATTTCCACTTCCCCTAGTTTCTGTAATTTCATCTACAAGGGTTAAAGTAAGTAAACTTTCAATCAAGCCCACACCAGCCATTATCGCAG
>NZ_CAXBOC010000088.1:0-13472 GCF_963976465.1 uncultured Cyclobacterium sp.
CTACCTTTATCCAATGCATCAAACATATCTGTAAACATATGAGGATAACCCAGCTCGTGTGCTTCATCACCTACCGGGAATAGCCAACCGGAATCCGACTCCGCTTTCTCAGCAATGTAATTGGAACCTTTTCCGGTAGTAAAAAGATCGAACCCGGTCCGAAGAAAACTATTTAACCAGATGGTTCCTTCTGTTCCCATCACCTCATCCCTCAAGTCCATCCCACCCCTAAAGGTCCAACTTACTTCAAATTGACCTATGGCTCCATTCTCATATTTAACTAATCCGATGGCATGATCTTCGGCATCTATGGGGTGTACCTGTGTATCAGCCCAACACATGACTTCTACCGGACGAACATCCTTGCCAATAAAGTTTCTCCCGATCTCCACACAATGGCAACCCAAATCTATAATGGCACCTCCTCCTGATTGTTCTTTGTCCCAAAACCAATCACTGTGAGGGCCAGGATGTGCTTCTCTGGATTTGGTCCATAAAATTTTTCCCAAACTCCCATTATTAACGCTTTCTACCGACTTTAAGAATTTTGGTGTATAACACAGGTCCTCTAAATAACCGGCAAAAATCCCAGCTTTTTCAACAGCCTCAAGCATTTTCTTTGCCTCCTTGGCCGTTCGCCCCAAAGGCTTGGTACACAATACGGCTTTACCGGCTTTTACACAGGCCATCACTGCCTCTTCGTGCAAATGATTGGGCAATGAAATGATAACTACCTCTACAGATTCATTCATAATTACCTCTTCCATTGAGGTACTGTAACTTTCCAGTTCATAATCTGCTGCAAATCTTTTTGCATTGTCCTCATTTCTGGAATAAACAGTAATTATCCGATCAACTCTTCTTTGGGCATGAAGGGTATCTGCATAAAAACGAGCGATAAACCCGGAACCAAGCATGGCAATATTCATAAATCTATATTTTGGATTAAATTATTAATTGGAATAGACAGTAAAGGCAAACCGTGGGATACAACCTTACCCCTGACAAAATAAAAATTAATGTAACAAAATCAGTTTACAAAATAAACCCATAAGGTCATCTTTATTCTTATTTTTGGATGGTAAATCGATTTCTATGGTACACCAATTGTGGATAAATCGGTTTGAATTCAACCAATATTTCCTACGCAAAAGCCAATTGATGATAATAAATGATATAGAAAAATTCTTAGCCTGGGTTTCGGAAAAGGGGATAGACTTATCCTATGATACCGAAAGGCATAAAATTAGACTTTATGAGAAGCAGACAATTATAGGAGATGTTTGGCTGCCTTTTTCTCTTGCTTTCGATCCAGTGAAGAATGGGATATATAACGTTGAAAAGAATTGGATCATTTTTTTAATCCGTGCCGGAACAGCAGCTCTGGGCTATTTTGAGGAAGGTGCAAATACCGAACATAAGGTTTTTAGGGCCTATATGGTTAGAAAAAAGCAGGGAAAAAGTCAAATAAAATACTTAAAAACCAAAGGCAAATCCCGAGCAGGATCAAGAGTAAGACTGGGAGCATCAGAGAAATTCTTTGCCGATATCAATGAAAAAGTTTCTGAGTACCTAGACAAATATCCTGTAGATTATATTGCTTACTCCTGTTCTAAAACCTTATGGCCTTTTCTTTTTTCCGCAGAAGGCAGCTTAAAAAAAGATGACTCCAGGTTGTTTAAGGTGCCTATGCACATTCAAGAACCGGGCTATGAAATACTATTGAAAGTCAATGAATTACTGCAGACTATCAACTTAATACCTGAGGAAAATTTTAATGGTTATTTCTCAGATTATAAAGAGAAAGAAACACAAACCTCTGAGGAAGAGGACGATTGGTGAAATCATTAACAATTTACAAGGCTATTGGGGCTTGAGGTATCCAAGTAAAATAAGAAGAGGAGAAATAATTTATCAATCTACTGTGTATATTTGTTGCAATAGAAAAAAGAAATATGCTTTACGATATTACAATCATTGGAGGTGGAATTGTTGGATTAGCCACCGGTTTAAAGATAAAAACACAAAGACCGGAATTGAAAGTAACAGTTCTAGAAAAGGAGTCGGAAGTGGCCTGTCATCAAACGGGCAACAATAGTGGTGTTATCCATTCCGGATTGTATTACAAACCCGGAAGCATGAAGGCTAAAAATTGTATTAACGGTTATCATCAATTGGTTCAATTTTGTGAGGAAAATGAAATTCCATTTGAAATTACCGGTAAGGTAGTGGTAGCAACAAAGAAAGAACAATTACCTCAACTCAATTTTTTAATGGAAAGGGGATTGCAGAATGGCTTGGAAGGAGTCCGCGCCATATCTATTGAGGAACTGAAGGAGTTTGAACCCTATTGTCAGGGAGTGGGTGCCTTGCACGTTCCTCAGACAGGAATCGTAGATTATAAGCGGGTGACCATGGCCTATGAGAAAAAGTTTATTGCCTTAGGAGGGGAAGTATTGTTCAATCATAAGGTTCAGGATATTAGAGACTTAAACAAATCCATTACTATCAATACTTCAGCAGGAGAAATCGAGACAAAAATTGTAATTAATTGTGCCGGCTTATATGTGGATAAGGTTGCCGCAAAGCTTGAAAAAGACCCTTTACCTATCAGAATCATTCCTTTCAGAGGAGAATATTTCAAAATTAAAAAAGAGAGGGAATACCTGGTAAAAAACTTGATTTATCCTGTACCGGATCCTAATTTTCCATTCTTAGGTGTTCATTTTACAAGAATGAAAAAGGGAGGAGTAGAAGCAGGTCCCAATGCGGTTTTAGCATTTAGAAAAGAGGGATACAAGAAAACCGATTTTAATTTAAGTGAATTTTTAGAGGCAGTGACTTGGCCGGGCTTACAAAAAGTAGCCGGAAAATATTGGAGGACAGGCTTGGGTGAATACAAGCGCTCATTTATTAAATCTGAATTTACAAAGGCTTTACAAGAATTGATTCCAGACATTACCTCTGCAGACTTGGTATCCGGTGGAGCCGGAGTAAGGGCGCAAGCATGTGACAAAGAAGGGGGATTGTTGGATGATTTTGCAATCCAAGAAACGGCCAAAGCAGTACATGTGATCAATGCCCCTTCACCAGCCGCTACCAGTGCTTTGTCTATAGCCGATAAAATCAGCGAGCTGGCTTTACAAAAGGTTTAAGGAGATGGATATGCATTTTCCATTGCCTTTTAAATAACCGTATAAGATATTAATTTGAAAAATTTATTTTTTCAGTGCTAAACATGGCTTTTATTTAAGAGATAAACCCCTTTAACGATTTACCAGTCAAATTATCTTTATTCAATAGGATAACTTTTTAGCAAAAAAGATAATTTCCTCGATTATTCTCGATAATCTCTAACATCGATTAGCAATGCCTTAGTGGCTGATTTAAATTCCTCTTTATGTTCCTCCAGACAGGAATTAAAATTACCTTCTTCCATCAATTTTTTTCCTTCAGACAATAATTGAGATAAACGTTTAAGTCCAAAAAGTCCTAATGTTGGTTTAATTTTATGCCGTGCCATCTTGATGCTTTCAGCATCCTTGTCTTCAATACCTTTCAGGTAAGTTGTTTCAAGTTCTTCAACAGCAATCTCAATGGCATCCAGCAATTGGTTTCGGAAGTCTAAATCATCCTCAACCATATCTTCAATTTTTTTATAATCAATATTGGTGTAATTTTTTTCCATAGTTGTCAATTGGTTGAAAACTAAAATTGCATAGTCGTAAATTAATCAAACGACTGAATTAAAAAAACGAATAAGCCAAGATATTTCAAGGTTTTAGAAAAATTTTGAAATAAATTAAATGCTACAGAAGTATACTACTACAATCTAGTCCTATTGTATTACAATGCCACTAGACCTACTACCTGCTAAAAAACCTGTACTCCAGGCAGCTTGAAAATTATATCCTCCTGTGATTCCATCAACATTTATTACCTCCCCTGCAAAGAATAATCCTTTTACCAATTTACTCTCCATTGTGTTGGCATCTATTTCATTTAAAGACACCCCACCTGCTGTTACAAACTCTTCCTTAAAGGTAGTTTTTCCTGAGACTTTTAAAGAAAATCTCAGTAAATTTTCTATCAATTTATTGATTTTTTTCTTGTTCATATCTCCCCATTTAATATCAGAATTGATTTCGGCTTTATCAACCAAAAACTCCCATAACCTACCCGGCAAAGCAAATAGTGGGTTTTTATACACTATTTTTAATGGGTGGTCACACTTAAAGCCCAACAAGTCAGCCCTTAAACCCTCTTCTGTAAATTCTTCTCGCCATTTTACAAGTGCTACGGCCTTATATTCCTTGTCGTGAAGCCACTCTGCACCAAAAGCAGAAAGCTTCAATACCGCGGGGCCACTGATACCCCAATGAGTAATTAATATAGGGCCGGAGTATTGCAATTGGCTTCCTTCAAATCGAATGTGTCCATTGGGAACACTTAACCCTTTAAGTTGGATAATTTTTGAGCTTGGGGCATTGAAAGTAAATAGTGAAGGAATAGGAGGATGAATGGTATGCCCCAGTTGCTCTATCAAAGTATACCCTTCTTTTTTAGGCTTTCCTCCCGTACAAATCACCAATTTATCCACATAAATATCCTCTTTTCCGGAATTCAATAAAAACTTCCCATCAAGCCTCCTTACTTCTTGTATTCCAGTTTTATATAAAACTTTAACTCCATTGATTTCCGCTGCTTTTTTTAGTGCTTCTATTATACTGGATGAGCTGTTACTTACAGGAAAAACCCTTCCATCTTCCTCGGTTTTTAAAGGAACTCCTCTGCTTTCAAACCATTTAAATGTATCCTTGGAATTGAATGTTTTAAAAACTTTTTTCATGAAATTTTTACCCCTAGGATATCCTTTCAGAAACTCAGAAGGTGAACCGGTCCCATTGGTGACATTGCATCTTCCACCCCCGGACACCAAAACCTTTGACAATACTTTATTGGTTTTTTCAAATATTAAAACTTCTGCACCATTTTTGGCAGCTTCAATTGCTGCAAAAAACCCTGAGGCTCCTCCTCCAATTATTCCAACCTTTAGTTTCTCCAATTTTCTAAATCTGCTTACAATTATCGCTTCTTATTGGTCAATGATCCCATGATTCCTCGGGTTAACTCTCTAAAGAAAGTCCTTCCCAACTGTCTTACCATGGTATTTTTACTCAAGGCTTCAAAAAAGCTTTCTTTTTCTTTAGCAGATGCTTTCTTTTTGCTCCTCGATGGGGCCTCTTTCTCCTGATTTTCAGGTGCTGCATTGTTTAGCTTTTCCTCAAGGATTTCAAAGGCACTCTCCCTATTAATGGGTTCATTGTATTTATTGACCAGTTTTGAAGCTTTAACTTGTTGGTCAATCTCCTCCGGACTTAAAATACCCATTCTAGAGACAGGTGCCCTTAGCAAGGTATGCACCAAGGGGGTTGGAATACCTTTTTCATTCAATACCGTAATGAGTGCCTCTCCAATTCCCATAGAGGTTAACACCTCAGAGGTTTTATAAAATGGCGAAATAGGATAATTTTCAGCCGTTTTATTGATGGCTTTTCGATCTTTTGCGGTAAATGCCCTTAAAGCATGTTGCACTTTGAGTCCCAGTTGTCCCAAAATCTCATCCGGAACGTCTGTCGGTGTTTGGGTACAGAAAAAGATCCCTACCCCTTTTGAACGAATCAGTTTGACTATGGCCTCAATTTTCTCAAGCAAATCCTTACTGGCATTGGAAAAAACCAAATGGGCCTCATCAATAAAAAGACAAAGTTTTGGGGCTTCTTGGTCTCCTTGTTCGGGAAAGGTCTCGTAAATCTCCGAAAGCAAACTCAACATAAATGTAGAAAACAATTTAGGTCGGTTTTGGATATCTGTTAATCGAATAATGGATACCACTCCACGACCGGATTCTTGTCTAACAAAATCTTCCACCTCAAAAGAACGCTCTCCATAAAAGTTTTCAGCCCCTTGTTGCTCAAGCTCTATGATCTTTCTAAGAATAGTATTGACAGAATTGGAAGAAACAGCCCCAAACTCCTTGGTAATTTCCGCCTTGCCTTCATTGATGGCATATTTTAATATGGATCTAAGGTCCATCAAATCAAGCAAGGGAAGATGCTTCATGTCACAATACCTGAATATCAAAGACAGGATGCCGGATTGGGTATCATTTAGATCGAGAATTTGGGACATCAAAACTGGCCCAAATTCCGATACAGTAGCTTTCAACTTGACCCCTTTTTCATTACTAATAGACATCAATTCCACGGGTAAGCCAGTGGCTTCGTAAGGCACCCCTATACTGGCACACCTTTTTTCTATATGTTCATTGTTAGTTCCGGGGCAGGCCAAACCGGTCAAGTCACCTTTTAAATCCATCAAAACTGAAGGTATGCCTTTCAAAGAAAGTTGTTCGGCAATAACTTGAAGAGTTTTGGTTTTACCAGTACCAGTAGCTCCGGCAATTAAACCATGCCTGTTTAATGTCTTTAATGGGATTTTTACCTGAGCACCATTAAGGGCTTGCTGATCAAGCATTCCTGTGCCAATAATGAAAGCATCTTTTTTAAAGGTATAGCCAAGGTTTATATGTTCCTTAAATTTGTCTATTTGTTCCATCAATTTGTCATTAATATAAAAAAACCTTAATGCAATAAATAGAATTGCATTAAGGTCTCATGCTAAAGAAATAGGTGCAAATTGGTTTTACAGCAGCATCTCCAATTTTTAGGTTTATCATTATCAACCACCAAATACAAATGAATTGTTTATTCAGAGGCTAATTTAACTTCAAAACCGAACTACTCTTTAAAAATAAATAATTTTATTGAATTAATGGGTCACTACGGGATCCAAATTTTTAGCTTGTTCTATGAAATCTGTCACCCTAGAAAGTGCCGGAACTGCATTGGTCAAGTTTTTGGCTTCGTTGGTAGACACAAGTGCTTGATGTAAATTTTCGGCATTTCTGTTTCTCAGTTCCTTTACCGTATCAACACCTGCTGCCTTTAACAGTTCAGCAAATTGACTGGCAATCCCCTTAATTCTAAATAAATCAGCCATATTGACCCAGTTTAGAATGATTTTTTCATCAATTCCACTTGCAGCGGCAATTTCTTTACGACCACTTTTTGAAGCACCTTTTTCAAGAAGATTCTCCACAGTAACAATTCCGGCAGCAGAAAGTTTTTCTTTGTTAACCGGACCTATACCCTCAATTTTAGTAATAGAATGTGACATAATTATATAATTAAGTTTATTGAATAAAAGTATTATTTAAATAAGCCTCCCAGACCTCCTTTAAGTAAATCTGAAGCTTTATCTGCTATGGCTTTGCCGGAAGATTCACCTAACATTTTAACCAAATCAGTTTTATCTAAATCTCCGCTTTTAGTACCGGATATTGCTGAAATTATCTTAGGTAATACAAAAGAAGCAATTGACATGGCCATTTCAGGGGAAACGCCCAATTTAGAAGCATAACTACCAGTTAAATTTCCTAGTATACTTTTAAACATAGGGTTTTGTGTCAATCCACTACCCTGGTTTAGCATACCCAAAATACCATCCAGGTTACCTCCGGCTGCTTCTTTGGAAATACTTTCAAGCAAACTACTTTTGGTGGTGCTAACTGCCTCAGAAGCTTTACTTTGATCAAGTCCGAATTTTTGAGTCAATCCAGAGATTAGTTCAGGTGACAGATTTTCTAACAGTGAAGAAATCATATGTATATGGTTTAATAGAATTTAATAATTGCTCCTGTAATTTATAAGTTTATTTTGTACTTTAAAAATATTCTTATTTTTTGTCAAAAATCATTAGGTGATTATCAAGTAAAATTTTCATTTTCTTTAAATAAATCAAATTCATTTCAAATTTCTCAACATACAATAACCGTTCCATTTTATAATAAAAGAGGATAGGTTACCATCTAAAAATCATTGAAATAAAGGATTTTATACCAATTAGGAAAAAATTCTTAAATCATTTCCGCCTATAATAAACGCTTAATCAATTCCTATTCGGTTCCAAATAAAATCTTAATTTAATCCTATAAATACTTATATTTTATGGATAGAATTAACTATTTTAGTCTACTAAGAACAAAAGTATTCGCAAAATATTACTATTAATTCCCTCAAAAATGTTCAATTTCTATTACTCGATGAGAAAAAAATTATTCCCATTACATTTTCCCATTCTAACACAATAAAGCCTTAAAATAATGAGAATGCCCAATCTTTAAGCTTTAAAAAAAACCAAAATAGTCCATAAATTGTGGATTAAATTGGATAGAAATCTTTAATACCTAAATCAAATAAGGAGGTTTGCTACTCTAATAATTTCAATTAAAGGCTAAAAAGAATAAATTTCCGACATAATCCTTATTGGTTAAAAAACATTAAAGTTTAATTCTATAATTGAATTTCACCTCAAAGGTATTTACTTTGCCTTCCTGAAGAACCTATAAAAATGAAAAAACACCCTTTCCTGATAATTTTATTTCTATTAATTACTATAGGACTTACTCAACCTATGAGTATTTACGCACAAAGCCCCAGTTTGGGAACTACATCAGCAATGATGAGCCAAGCAAATACAGCCATGGAGAATGGTGATTATACCAAAGCCAATACTATTTTTAGAGAAATCATAGAAAGCAACCAGCCCATACCAGCTGAAATGCCCTACCTATTTGCCAAAACATTGTATGCATTGGGCCAATACCATAACAGTCAAAGCTTCGTCAACAAATATTTGGATTTGAATGGCTTTAAAGGAAGCTATTACAAACAAGCCAAAGCGCTTCAAAACCAATTGATAAACCCCTTGGCAGAAATTGTTTCGTGTCAATACTGTGATGCACGTGGTTATAGATATGGAACCTGTGAGACCTGCCATGGAGAAGGAAAATCAGAACAAGCTTGCTCTCTTTGTAAAGGTAGAGGTGTTATTGGTTGTAGCAGGTGTGCAGGAGACGGGTTGGTTACAAGGAAAAATGTATTCAATATCCTAGAGTATTTTGAATGCGAACGATGCTCAGGAAAAGGAAGATTAACCTGTACTGCTTGCAATGGCAGTTTGGTGGAAGTTGATACCTGCCCGGTTTGCGAAGGTACCGGCCATATCCTTACAGAAGAACTTTGCGACCATACTCCACCTGAAAAATAATACATCCTATTTCAGTCATTTTAATAAACTTCAATTTAAAAACAACTTAAATACCTGTTCTTAAATAACTGGTATACAATAATTTAATTTATATTGGTTAAAGTTCAATTAACTTGACTTGTATTTAAACTAAAACGAACCAATCAGTACTCAATCGAAATAATTTTCCTATTAATTTTCAATCATAGCGGTTAGATTTACATTAAGAATTAGGATGAAAATGCCAACTAAAAAGAGAATATTCAAGTAATTTTACCACTTCAAGTGAAAGCCAAATACTTATTTCACCGGGAAGAATTCCATCAAAAGAGGAAGCATGATTCTCTAAAATTTATTTAATAAGCTTTTAACAATTTAAACTATCCGGTATACCATAAATTTTAATTTTCTTAGCCGGAGAATAGCATTATTATAAATTACAAACCACCTATTATTGCTCACGATACCTGGAAACCTAAAGCTATTTAGAACTTTAGACTAATCAAATCATAAACAATTAGCTGAAGAGAATAAAGTGCCTTCAGCCCCAAGATCCTTCTCAATTAATTCCATTGAATCAAGTTAAGATAATGACCAACAGGCTTTAATCATAAATTAAGTAAAGGTCAATTCAATTAAATAGCATTCAATTACTATTAACCCACGCTTACTTCTTCTATTTAACAATTACCATGGGAAGCAAAGTTGAAACTGACACTAATCCTGTCGACATAAACAATTAATACATAGACAAATAGACTTATATTAAACTATATTCAATTTCATTAAACAAGGGTTAACTGTAGTTTTTCCAAAACAAATGAGACAAAACCATTTTAATCTCCATTTCGATAAGTAATAAAAATAATTTATGGAAACAAGATGAGTTAATCAATTGATTTTCAACATTAAAACAAAGTTCAATTCAATTAAATTACATTCAAAAAATATAAGATAAAATATTTCATGCATAAAAAAAGGCCTGAATAATCAGGCCTCTTGAAGTTGTCAATCCTACAAAAGATTTATCGACAATACTTATTAACAGATTCCTTTGCAGGTTCATAGTTATTGGTAACTGCAGATTTAAAATCCTTACAAGCATTAGCTGTCTGATCGGTGGCCACATAAAGCAAACCTCGATAGTAATAAGCTTGCCCATTTTTAGGACTCATCTTAATTGCAGTATTGTATTCCCTTATGGCTTCCTTAACATTACCTAATTTGTGCATGGACCTGGCTTTTAAGAAATAGGCCATGGAAGGAGCTCCGGATACAGATACTGCATGATCTGCGTACATCAAAGCCAGTTCCGGTTTGTCATTGTTATGGTACAAATTGGAAAGACTGAGCAAAATTTGCGTATTTTTTGGCTCTTGTTTCAATGCACGCTTGAAACTGTCTTCGGCTTTTTTGAAATCATCGAGCTCTTCATGGGCCCTACCTTTGTTGTACAATACCTGTACATTGTTGGGTTTGGTCTCCAAATAGCTGGTATAAGCTGCTATGGCTTCCTGGTATTGTCCATCATTATAAAAGGCATCGCCTTTATTGGAAGCGCTATTACTACAGGCCACCAAAAGACCGGTCAATAAAATAATGCTTAATAGGTTTTTAATCGAAATCATAAATTAAAATAAAATTATACGGCTACACTGTTGTCTCTGAGTGCATCATTGAGAGAAGTTTTTAAATCAGTAGAAGCCTTTCTTTTGCCAATGATAAGGGCACAAGGAACTTGGAACTCACCGGCATTAAACTTTTTATTTAATGTTCCGGGTATAACCACCGATCTTTCAGGAACATATCCTTTGTGTTCCACAGGCTCATCACCCGTTACATCAATGATCTTAGAACTGGCGGTTAGGGTTACTCCTGCACCAATTACGGCTTCTTTACCGATTCTTACTCCTTCTACAATAATGGCTCTGGACCCAATAAAGGCACCATCTTCAATGATGACAGGTGCAGCTTGAATAGGTTCCAAAACTCCTCCAATACCAACTCCACCGCTTAGGTGAACGTTTTTGCCTATCTGGGCACAAGAACCAACAGTAGCCCAGGTATCTACCATGGTTCCACCGTCGACATAAGCACCGATATTCACGTATGAAGGCATCATCACCACTCCGCTAGCAAGAAACGCGCCATATCTGGCAACCGCATGAGGAACGACTCTAATTCCTTGTTTGGCATAATTGGTTTTTAGGGCCATTTTATCATGAAATTCAAAAGGTCCAACCTCTATCGTTCTCATTTTTTGGATAGGGAAATAAAGAATTACAGCCTTTTTCACCCAGTCGTTTACCTTCCAAGAACCGTCTGACGTAGGTTCTGCTACCCTAACTTTACCATTGTCCAAGTCTGCAATCACCGTTTTGATGGCTATTTGAACATCTTTTTCTTTCAATAGATCCCTGTTGTCCCAGGCTTTTTCGATAATATGCTGTAATTCCATAAATTTAATATTAGCTTAGTTTGATTTTTCAATTTTATGCCTCAAAAACCCTCTATCATAATTGCTTCTGTCCTTAAACCGGTAGATGATTCCAGGATGTTATACAAGCTCGGATTTTCAATTCGTGAAACAAATAAATACGACCTTAACATCATAGGGTTTTCCTCAAAAAAAACGCCAAAGGTTGAAAATATTCGATTGATAGAAATTTTTTCCGGCCCCAGAACAAACCTTTCTAGGCTTTTAGTTCCTTTTAAATTTCTTCGACAGCTTATTAAAATAAAGCCCACAGTGGTTATTGTCACCACTTATGAATTGCTACCAATGGCCTGGTTAGTCAAGCGCTTATTATCTTTTAAACTCATCTATTATGTACAGGAAAACTATGTAAAAAACATTGCCTACAACCTGACCATGCCCGCTTATCTTCAGGTTTTAGCCAAATGGCTTGTTGGCTTTTCAGAAAGACTTGGCAGAAGGGCCATTGACCATCATATTCTTGCTGAAAAATGTTATGTTTCAGAGATGCCCGGTATCAAGAGTTATACGGTCATAGAAAACAAAGCGGCTATTTCAGGGCCATTTACACCTTCATTTCGGCTTTTGAATCCAATCAATCCTCATTTTATTATTAGTGGGACCATCACCCCTGTATATGGTGTTATTCCAGCCATTGAATGGTTTTTGAAGCTTAATGAAGCGCTACCAGAGGCCAAACTAAGCATTACTTCTATAAGCAACTGACAAGGGATTATGGAGCATCAAAGGGGATACACCTAGAACTCTCTGATCAACCCCTATCTGTAACGCATATTAGAAGTAAGGTAATGGAAGCTGATATTTTGATGTTGCCCTATCAGCTACTGCCCAGTATCAAGGATAAAATCCCCACAAAACTCTATGAAGGAATTGCCCTCCAAAAGGTAATTCTTATGAGTCAAAACCCAATGTGGAAAAGCATTGTGGATAAGTATCCGGCAGGAATGTGCATCGATTTTCTGGCCACCAAGGAGGTGAATTCAGTGTGGAAAAGTCTGTTACAGCTTGATTATTACCGCTTACAACCCGATGAAGACATCTTTTGGGAGGCTGAAAAAAGAAAATTCCAACAGTTACTGTTAAATATTACTTTACCTAACTAAGGGAAAAAGGCCCAAATTGTACTTTTCCAAGCACCACATTAAAGACTGACTATCTTCTGATTTAAAAAATTAAATGGTATTAACCACTGTAAATCAATATCTTACATTATTTTTAGACATGACTAAATTATTTTACATAGATGTCTAAAATTGAAAAAAAGATAAGAACACAGTTATCCACAGGTGATTTAGATTAAAATTAAATATTTTTTTAGATAAGTCTAAAACTTATATTTGTGAAAAATTAAGTCATGAAAAGTTTAAGTGCTGCAGAAGAGAATTATTTAAGGACCATTTATAAGCTAGTCACAGATGGACTAGAAAAAGTTTCTACAAATGAGATTGCGGCTGCTGTCAATACCAAGGCCGCATCTGTAAGTGACATGCTTAAAAAACTGGCAGAAAAGGAACTGATTGACTACAGGAAATATTATGGAGTAAGCCTTACAGAGGAAGGTAGAAAGACTGCCCTATTTATCATCAGAAGGTACCGACTTTGGGAAGTATTTTTGGTGGACAAATTAAAATTCAATTGGGATGAGGTGAATGCCATCGCAGAAGAATTGGAACATGTAAAGGCTCCCCTACTCGTCCGTCGCTTGGATGAATATTTGGGTTTTCCCAAATTTGACCCGCATGGAGATCCTATTCCGGATGAATTTGGGGAACTCAGTGACAAACCCAGAATCACGCTTCAAGAAGTTCCTGTGGGGCAAAGTGGA
>NZ_CAXBOC010000089.1:0-13432 GCF_963976465.1 uncultured Cyclobacterium sp.
CTGATGAATTTACCTATGCAGGTTTTGTATTGCCAGTTTATGAAAATCGATTAAAAAATACGGCGGGAAAAGAGCGGCACTTTTCTTTCATGACAGGGCTAAGGAAAAACTGGGGAAAATCTACCCTCACCCTCAGCAGGTTTGGTCAGCAGGCAGGTTTATTTACCGGTGCTGTTGGCATCCCCAGCAGCTATAATTTAAGACACAATGGAGATTATAGCAATATTGAATTACCTAATCAAGACAACTCCCACCTCAAAGTAATATCTAATACCACTATTCAATTGAATAGAAATTGGTTAGAAATTGACCTGGCTTATCAACGAAATGTCCGACAAGAAAATTCTTTACCTCATGCACATGGTATTAACTCCACTGAGTATGGAAACCTAGCTTTAGCTCTTTACCTGGATACTTACACCGCAAACTTTCGGTATAATCGCCATGTTAATGAAAAACAACAGGTGATTATTGGCCTTCAATCCAGTCTGATGAACAATGATTTTGGTGGGTTTGAATTTCTTTTGCCAAAATTTCTATCAAAATCTGCAGGAATATTTTACTTTCACGAATACCGCTTAAGAGAAAATTTTATTCTAAATGCAGGACTAAGACTTGATATTGCCCAACATCAAATTGATGCGCATTCCCAACCTATCTATAACAATTCGGGAGAAGCAACTGGAGAAGAAACCCTTAGAAATCCGGAAATTGATCGCAACTATTCTAATTTAAGTGGTTCCACAGGTTTTTCTTGGATCTTCAGCAAAAATAGTAATCTTAAATTTAATCTAGGCAGTAGTTACCGGGTTCCAACCCCCATAGAATTGGCTACCAATGGCATTCACCATGGAAATTTTAGACATGAATTGGGAAATAGCTTGCTGGAAAGTGAACGGAGCTTCCAGGGTGACTTAAACTACACCTTTTCTAAAGAAAATTTATTGATAGGGATCAGCCCTTATTTGGCCTATTATAACAACTATATTTACCTTTCACCTACTGCCGAATTTTCCACCCTACCGGGAGCCGGTACTCTTTGGGAATACAGGCAAAACAATGCAATTTTTGCAGGTGGAGAAATTAAATTCCACTGGTCATTATTCCCAGCTTTGCAAGCTACCATTGCAGCAGAATACGTCTATAATCAAAACTTGGACTCCAGTTTACCTCTTCCCTTAACTCCACCGGCTAGTATTTTAACCGGGCTTGAATGGAATCTACCCTTAGAAAACTTCTGGTTATTAAACAATAATTTTTATGTTGAGTACCGACAAGTAGCCTCTCAAAACAGGGTAGACAGAAATGAAAGAGAAACCAAGGGATATGGACTCTTGGAAGCAGGCTTAGGCATAGAAATCAAACTTGCCAAGCAACTGCTTAAGCTCCGAATAAGTGGACAAAATTTATTGAACAAATATTACTTCAACCATCTAAGTCGGTATAGGCTCTTAAACTTACCGGAACAAGGAAGAAATATTAATATTAACCTTAAAATCCCCATCCAAATAAAAAATCAGTAGCATTGAACCCCTGTCCTTGCTTATCTGTTATTTAATGCATACAATTGCAACATGTATGCAATTACAATAATATTGTATTTAAAAAATTAAAAGATGAAATCAACCAACATTCTAATAGCAAGCTTTATCGCTATTGGCATTATCTCGTGTGAGAATACTGCTGAGAACCCACAAGACTTAGAAGCCCCAACCATAGACCATGCTGCCTCGGCAGATGAAATCAGTCCGGATCATGGGGAAGTTTTTACAGAGACAATGGACCATATAGCTGTTAGTTTTTCTGTTGAGGATCCCTCTGGAGTTGGACAGATCAAGGTCAATGTGCATGCGAACTTTGATGGGCATAGCCATGCACGAATACTAACCGATTTTGAAACCCTAGTAATTGATGATATATATGCAGTAGATGCAAGTGATCCTGATTTTCAATTTCCTGAAAACTCAACCAAGGTAGATGTAAATAGCACAGCAACAGATATTTATTGGGAGGGAGCCAATTCAAGATTAAGCGGACCTGTTTTGGCTGGTATGTACGACTTTTCCATTACAGCAACGGATATTCATGGAAACCAAACTACTTTTGCAGATGGATCAAGTTATTTGACTACTATCCATATTAGGACTGATTACGCCCCTACAATTGCAGTAAATAATCTCAATGATGGGGAATTAATAGGCACTTCAGGTGAAACCCTTACAGTAACCGGGGAAATTAGCAAACCTGTTCATGAATTTAGTGGTGATTTGGCTTTTATCTGGATCAAACTAGGAGAAGAAGACGACGAGGACCATGATCACGATGAAGATAATCATAGGGTAAGTAATGATGAATACGTTTACGATAAAATGTGGGGAAATTCACAGTGGATATCAGAAGGTACCGGAGCCGATTTGCCTGATAACCAATATATAGACCTATCAACCCTTCTAGCCGGCGAAAATAAGATTATTCTTCCTGAAAGTGGAGATCATTTGGACCTGACGATTAGAGCGGAAGATGTCAACGGAAATACAATTGAAAAAACATATGAGGTACATATGGATTAATTGAAATATTAAGACCTTATCAGGAAAGCATATTGGTAACAATATGCTTTTTTGTTTATAAAAATAAATATAAGAATAAACGAAATTTATTTAGATTAAAAAAACTTGGAATTATTTTAAGCAATACCAAAAACTTATTTTAAATCAAATTTTACTTGATCAACAAGTAGCGTCTGGGCTTGTACGAATAGGTTTTCTATCTTTTCTATTTTTTCATCACTTCTTGACCCGGTATTAAAAAGGGATTCATTAAAGCTCAAAATACAGAAAAATAAAATAATTGCGATATACTTAAAGGAGAGTTTCATTTTATTTGTGTTTAATATATACTCAACAATAGTTAAACATAATTGTTTCGAATACCCAAACAAAAACAATGCAAAAATCCCTTCACAGCATAAATAAATAATAAAAACACCTATTGAGTTAACATTTGAATGCAATAGCGCACATAATTAAACCGAAGTATCCCGCGTAAAAACGAAATAGTTTGTAAACAATCTACTGCGAATCCTATTGCTACCTAATGGATTTTCTACCTATACCTTTATTTCTTTCTTTGATTTTCCATTCATTATTGTACTTTTATTTTTTGGATCTATCCTATCTGATTACAAATGAAAGCACTGACTCTAGAGAAATACGGTTTACCTAAAAACGTCTTAGAACTAACTGAACAAAAAAAACCAACCTATCAAAAAAATGAGCTATTGGTAAAAGTCCATTCTACAGCCATAAATGATTATGACTGGAGTTTGGTTAGGGGAAAGCCATTAATATACAGGTTGATGTTTGGATTGAGTAAGCCGAAATCTAAAAGCTTAGGAATGGAATTATCCGGAACTGTGGAGGAAGTAGGATCTGATATAACTGAATTCAATATTGGAGATGAGGTTTACGGAGATACTTCTGCTTTTGGGTTTGGAACATTTGCAGAATACATTTCCTTACCTGCCAAAGCGCTGGTTCCTAAGCCAAGAGCCATGTCTTTTGAAGACGCTGCAGCTTTACCTCATGCTGCGTTATTAGCATTACAAGGGCTGAAACGTGTCGGAGGCATAAAGGATGGAATGAAGGTCCTTATCAATGGGGCAGGTGGAGGTGTAGGTACCATAGCCTTGCAATTGGCAAAAGTTTACCATTGCGAAGTGACAGGAGTTGATCGTCAAGATAAATTCAAGGCTTTATTCAATTTAGGATATGATTATCTTATCAACTACAAGCAAGAAAATTTTACGAAAAATGGTATTCAATACGATTTAATTCTAGATTGTAAGACAGATAAATCACCTTTTTCTTACTCAAGATCCCTCAAAACCAATGGGGTTTACGTTAGCATCGGTGGAAAAATCAATTATTTAATTTCCACCCTTGTGATTGGAAAGACTTTGTCTCTTTTCTCTAATAAAAGGTTCGAAATTTTAACCTTAAAACCCAATCAGGAACTAAAAGAAATTGCCAATATGTATGAAAAGAAACAGGTAAAACCTGTGATCGATGGTCCCTACCCACTGTCATTTGGTCCTGAAAAACTCCAAGAATTTGGAAATGGCAACCATTTAGGAAAAATAATCTTATCTGTAGGAAACTAAAACCAACTCCTATTACAATTTAAACAATAAGTATTTCTTTTTCTCTTTTCTAAGCCCTATGGAAATTAGGCAGGAAAAAAATTTCATTCATTAGAACACATTGAAATAGATAAATGGTGAAGTCAACGAGTCTATTGAACTTTAAATACTATTATATTTTTATTTATAAATAATCATTATATTTGGATAAAAATACAACTATTAAATATTATAAATACATTTAAACCCTAAAATAATGGCTATTTCACTCACACAAGCTGAAGAAATCATAGCAGCTGCCAAAAGTAAAGCTCATGCACTAGATACCAAGATGAATATTGCAGTTGTAGATGCTGGAGCCAACCTACTTGCCTTTGCCCGAATGGATGGTGCATGGTTAGGATCTTTGGACATTTCAATAAAAAAAGCAAAAACGGCTCGATATTTTGATATGAATAACGGGGCTATAGGAGAGCTATCGCAGCCCGGAGGATCCTTATACAATATAGAACATTCTAACAATGGCTTAATAACTTTCCCTGGAGGTATTCCCCTAAAAAATAGTTCCGGAGAAATTATCGGAGCCATAGGGGTTAGTGGCAGTACCGTAGAAAACGATCATTCAGTTGCCGAAGCTGGAGCAATTTCACTAAAATAAAACTATTGTTGGCTGGCAAACTTAAAGAATTTGACCAGCCAACTTTTTACAATTGATACATTCAATAGTAAACCCTCCCCTTTTTTATTATCCACAACATTTGGAATTGGTTTTTATTCAAACCTTGGTTGAAAGTCTCTTTTATAAATTTTCGGTGTTACCCCCATCTTTTCTTTAAATTGTCGATTAAAGTTTGACAGAGTATTGAACCCACTTTCATAACTTATTTCACTAATATTTAGATTTTCTGTGTGCAACAATTTACAAGCATGACTTATCCTGACTTCTGAAAGGAAATCTGAAAAAGACTTGTTCATTCTGGATTTAAAATACCTGGAAAAAGAGCTACTGGTCATATTGATTAACGCTGCCAATTCTTCTTGCTTGATGTCCTGTTGAAAATGATCCATAACAAACTCATGCACCTTGCTCATTCTATCCTTTTCCGATTCTTTATTGGCATTAAAATAACCTGCTTGAACAATTGTTTTAACTTCCTTAGATTTGGCAATAATAAGTAAAATTTCGAGGAGACCAATGATCCTGTCCATTCCTTTTTTATGCACCAACCGAATAAGTTTGTCTTTGATTTTCTGATTGGTCTTTCCAATAATTTGAAGTCCTAATGAAGCCCTTTTCATTAAAGCTTTAAACTCATCAAACTCTTCCTTTTCCATCATCTTTTCACCTAAAAAATCTTCGGGGAAATAAACAACAATTCCACGTGTCATCAAATCACTATCCTTTTCAAAGTATACTTGATCATTTCTCCATAAATGAGGCAAATTAGGGCCGGTAAGTACAAGATCATTGGCTTGAAAAGGTCGCATGTCGTCCCCAACAAACCTGGTACCATGCCCTTCCAACACTAAAAACAATTGGTACTCCGGATGAAAATGCCAGTTTTTATCAAAATTCGGTGCCACCAACTCCTTTATTATATAGGCGTTGTGCTCAGGAATACGGGATTTTTGAAAAGCTTTTTTCAATACTAATTAAATAATGCTGAATAATTCCTTAAAAATAGATAAAAATGATATAAAACAGTCATAATTAGACAAAAAACAGTAAGAATGATGATTTTAAATCATTCAAATTAGTATTTTCAAATGATTAAAAAACAATACCCAAAAAAGCTACAATGAAAAACCTGGGGATAATTGCCTTTGTCATGCTATTATGCATGTCATGTGGCACACGAAACAATGAGATTGAATTGTCTGACGGTCCAAGAAGAGCGGAAATATTATTCCTTGGCCATGACAACACTCATCATGACGCTGAAAAATTAATGCCAATTTTAGCTAGGCATTTATTTCAGGAAGGAATCAACCTTACTTACACCTCTGATCTTAAAGACCTTAATGAAGAAAAATTAAGACTTTATGACGGACTAATCATTTATAGCAATCACGAGGTCATTTCACCGGAGCAAGAAGAGGCCCTAAGAAACTTTGTAGAGGAAGGAAAAGGGCTAATTCCTATTCACAGTGGCTCATTTTGCTTCCAAAATTCTGATTGGTATATAAAAACTGTGGGAGGACAATTTTCTTCTCACGGATCAGGTGAATTCAGCAGCAAAATCACCGTTCCTACACATCCGGTAATGGAAGGAATTTCCTCTTTCACCACTTGGGATGAAACCTATGTCCACAGCCAATTAAATGAAGACATGACCATTTTGATGGAAAGGGTTGAGGATGGTAAAAAGGAACCGTATACCTGGGTTAGGGAGCAAGGAAAAGGCCGCGTTTTCTACACTGCTTACGGTCATGATGAAAGAACATGGAATCAACCTGAATTTCAGGAATTGGTTGCCAATGGGATTTTATGGGCCGTCGGAGATCAAGTTGCCCAACAAGTAGCTGAATTTGATATACCGCAACCAGAATTTGAAGATGCAAAGATTCCAAACTATGAAAAAAGAGATCCTGCACCTCGGTTTCAATTGCCTCTTTCTCCAGAAGAATCGATGAAATTGGTTCAGGTGCCTGTAGGCTTTGAATTACAACTTTTCGCTTCAGAACCTGATATAATTAACCCAATGGCCATTGCTTGGGACGATAAGGGACGACTATATGCCATTGAAACAGCGGACTACCCCAATGAAGTAAGGAAAGAAGGAGGCAATGATAAAATCAAAATTTTAGAAGATACAAATGGTGATGGAAAGGCAGATAAAATTACGGTTTTCGCCGAAGGCCTCAACATCCCAACAAGCATGGTTTTTATCAATGGAGGGCTCCTTGTAGCCATGGCTCCGGATTTTGTATTTCTTAAGGATACTGACGGTGATGACAAGGCAGATATCAGAGAAACAATCATTACCGGCTGGGGAAAAAGTGACACCCATGCGGGTCCTTCAAATTTAAAATATGGTTTTGACAATAAAATCTGGGGGGTTTTAGGCTATTCCGGATTTAAGGGAGAATCAGAAGGCAAAACCCTATCCTTTAGCCAAGGAATTTATCGGTTTTCTCCAGATGGATCCCAATTGACTTTTCTTGGCAATACCAGTAATAATACATGGGGCTTGGGTTTCACGGAAGAATTTAACACTTTTATTTCTACGGCAAATGGGCAGCACAGCGCTTACCTTTCTATGCCAAATAATTATTTAAAACGTCCGATTACCGGAGGTTCGGATAAAGCGGTACAAGGAATAGACAGTCACTTTGAGATGCCTCACCTTACACCCTATTTGCGCCAGGTAGATTGGCATGGAGGTTATACGGCTGCTGCCGGACATAACTTTTACACCGCAAGAAGTTTTCCAAAAAGTTATTGGAACAAAGTGGCCTTTGTAGCCGAACCTACAGGTAGGGTTTTACATAAAGCCGTTATTGAACCAGAAGGCTCAGGTTATAAAGAGACCAATGGATTTAATATTTTGGCTAGTTCTGATGAGTGGTTTTCACCCGTACATGCAGAAGTTGGGCCTGATGGTGCCCTCTGGGTAGCTGATTGGTACAATTTCATAATCCAACACAACCCCACTCCCAAAGGCTTTGATAACGGAGAAGGAAATGCTTATATCAATCCTCTAAGGGATTCCAAGCATGGGAGAATTTACCGCTTGGTTTATAAAGGAGGAGATTACAATACCATGGAGATTGATCCTACCAAAAATTCAGATCTTATTAGAGGTTTGAAAAGCGACAATATGTTTTGGCGAATGACGGCTCAAAAGCTAATTGTAGAAAACAAAAAAACTTCATTAATTGAAGACCTACTCTTACTCATAGCTAATAATAGTGTAGATGAAATTGGTCTTAACTCTCCGGCTGTACATGCCTTATGGGCGCTGCATGGAATTGGTGCATTGGATGGAAAAGATGAAAAAGTAATGAATGCAGTAAGGCAAGCCTTAAAGCATCCTGCTGCGGGTGTTAGAAAAAATGCCCTACAAGTTTTACCAAAAAATGAAGAAACAATAAATGCCATTCTGGATGCCAATTTGGTTCAGGACAAAGACCTCAACACTAGAAAAGAGGCATTGCTTGCACTTGCAGATTTGCCAAGCACACCTGATGTTTCTGCATTACTTCTAACAGCAAGTCTTGAAGAAGAAAATGATTCAGACAAGTATCTTCCACAAGCCCTATTCGCTGCAGCAATTTCTCATCCCTCCGCTTTTCAAGGCACTGGCTCCAAGCCAATGCAAGGAAATAAACCTGATTCACTTTGGACTTTGAAGGAGAGGATTACCAAAAGTCTGATAGAAGAACAATACAATTTGGATAGAAGAACAGGAATTTCCTACCCTCCCCAAATAGCAGGCAAAGAAATCAACATTCAGGCTACTATCAGCCAATCTGATAAACCTTTGGAAGGAATTATAGTAACACAAGGAAACAATAAGAATGGTTATAGTTTGTATATCGTTGATAATAAAATCAATTGGTTGATCAATCAAGCTGGTGAAAGCTATCGAGTTGTTTCCAGAGGCAAACTACCAGACCAACAGTTTGTAATCAATGCATCACTTGAGAGAGGTGGTAACATGGCAATAAGCATTGATAATAAGTTAATTGCTGAGGGCAAAGCACCCGGCTTATATTCGGCCAACTTTGAAGAAGAATCTGTTAGAATTGGGCATGACAATCTAGCCAACGCTCAGGTAGAAAATTACAAGGATAAAAGCTTTTTTACTGGAAGAATTAACAGGGGCTCTTCTTTTCTCAAGCTAAAGACACCTCAGCAGGACAATCAACGGAACCCTGATGAAATCAATGAGAGTAAATCTCAAATCAATAATGCAGGTGCAATTACCATCAAAATGGGGGTCATTGCTCATGAGATGAAATTTGATAAAGCCAGTTTTAATGTTAAGGCCGGACAGCAAGTAACCATAGATTTTATGAACAATGATTTTATGCAACACAACCTATTGATAGGTAAAGCTGGAAGTTTGGAGGTCATAGGTAAGGCAGCAGATGAATTGGCAAGAGATCCGAATGGCGTCAACATGAATTTTGTACCAAAAATTCCAGAAGTAATAGCGTCAACTCCACTAGTAAATCCTGAAGGCAATGAAACCTTAATATTTACTGCACCCAGCGAACCTGGAGAATATCCTTTTCTATGCACTGTCCCTGGGCACTGGAGAATTATGAATGGAATTATGATCGTAGAATAAGCATAAAAAAAAAAATAAGTAATGCCTTTAAACGTAAAACTAGGAGTAAGTACATGGCTATGGACCTCCCCTTTTAGTACCGATACGGTATCGTTATTCCCTAAAATTAAGAAAATGGGCTTTGACGCAGTAGAAATACCAGTAGAAGACCCTTCTTTAATTGATACAAAAATAGTAGATAAAGCATTAAAGGACAATGCCTTATCTCCGGTAATATGTGCTGCTTTCGGTACAAGTCGGGACCTAACCCATGATGATCCATCATTTCACCAGACAAGTTTTGATTATATTCAAGCTTGTTTTGATATCAGTGCTGCTCTAGGAGCTCAATTTGTAGCAGGCCCAATGTATTCAGCAGTAGGTAAAGCTCGCTTGGTATCTCCTGATCAAAAGAAAATAGAATGGCAAAGAGCCGTAACTAATTTGCAGAAGGTTTGCCGGATGGCTGAGAAATCTGGTCAAAAAATAGCATTGGAACCATTGAATAGGTTTGAAACGGATCTGATCAATACTACTGGTGATTTGATGCAATTGATAGCTGACATCAATCATCCCGCTGCCGGAGTGTTATTGGATGGATTTCATATGAACATTGAAGAACCGAGCATTGAGGCCGCTATCTTACAAGCTGGGGATAAACTTATCCATGTTCAAGTTTCAGAAAGTCATCGAGGAACTCCAGGTACCGGACAAACCAGGTGGGAAGACTTTAGGTCAGGACTCGAAAAAATCAATTATAATGGAACAATATCTATAGAAAGTTTTACACCGGAAATAAAAGAATTGGCAGGAGCGGTTTGCATATGGCGTGCCTTGGCAGAAAGTCAGGACAAATTTGCTTCTGAAGGCTATAAATTTTTAAAGGATTGGGCTAATTAAAAAACTAAAAACAATCATAAGTATAAACCCAAAAATTTGTGGAAATGAGTAAAAAACTAAATATTGCGATCATAGGACTGGGGTTTGGAGCTGAATTTATTCCTATTTATCAAAAACACCCTGAGGCCAATATATACGCCATTTGCCAAAGAAATAAAAAGAAATTGGATGAGATTGGTGATGCCTTTGGCATAGAAAAGAGATATACCGATTATGATGAATTGCTAAAAGATCCTGATATTGATGCGGTGCATATCAACACACCCATTCAGGCACATGCTGAACAATCACTAAAAGCATTGCGGGCCGGAAAACATGTAGCCTGTACGGTCCCAATGGCCACGACAGTGGAGGAATGCCGCCAAATCGTGGAAGAAACCGAGCGTACAGGGCTTACCTATATGATGATGGAGACTGTCATTTACAGCAGGGAATTTCTTTTTGTGAAGGAGATGTATGAAAGTGGCGCCATGGGAAAATTGCAATTTTTACGTGCTAGCCATCAACAAGAAATGGCCGGTTGGCCCGGCTATTGGGAAGGCCTTCCTCCCATGCATTATGCCACGCATTGTGTGGGGCCGGTATTGGCCTTACCAAAGGCCGAAGCAGAATATGTTTCTTGTTTTGGATCCGGAAGAATTGATGAAAACCTGATTGAAAAGTATGGCTCTCCATTTGCAATTGAGAGTTGCCATATCAAATTAAAAGACAGTGACCTATCTGCAGAAGTTACCCGTTCTCTTTTTAATACGGCCCGACAATACAGAGAGAGCTTTGATGCTTATGGATCTGAAAAGTCATTTGAATGGACTTTAATTGAACATGAAGACAGTGTAGTTCATACAGGAGAAATCCCTGAAAAAGTTAAAATTCCTGATTTTGCGCATTTACTTCCTGAAGAAATAGCCCCGTTTACAACTTCTGGTGTCTACGATGAAGAGGACAATCAACACCTCTCTTTCATTCAAGGAGCAGGACATGGTGGATCTCATCCCCACCTGGTGCATGAATTTATCGCTGCCTTGCAAGAAAAGAGGGCTCCATATCCAAATGCCAAACAATCTGCCAACATCACTTGCGTGGGCATATTGGCACATGAGTCGGCCATGAAAGGTGGCGAAAAAATCAAATTGCCTTCATTTACGTTAAGTAAATAAATTGATCAAACATTAAATAAAAGCTCGAATTTGGAAAGATTCGAGCTCTTTTTTTAACCCCTATTTTGCAATTGGAGCGTAGCGAGTGGTGTATCAAAAGAATTACATCCTTTTAGTAAATTGAGTAATATCCTCGCTATGGCAATGCCAATAATAGCAAGTATTATACTGATTTTCAATTGGTTTCATCACTAAATAAAATAAAATCATTGCAATTTTCGTGTTTCAACAAACCTTTCTATTATACTACTCAGAAACTTATTCTTTTGCTTTTAATCCCAATTAAATACCTTCAGTTAGATAGAAAATAATTGCATTTAAGGATGAACTATTTTTTAAAGTATTAAAATAATCATTATTATTTCTATAGTTTTGTTTAACAGATCCTATCAATAGCTTTCTTTGTCAGGTTAAGGAGTTTTTTCACCTATGTAAAGATTAAACAAAACTGAATGAACATAACGATTGAGAATATTATATTGATAGGTTCTGTGCTATTAATTATTAGCATTATCTTAGGTAAGCCAAGTTACCGTTTTGGGATTCCAACCTTATTGCTTTTCTTAACCATAGGAATGTTGGCCGGTTCCGATGGAATTGGCGGCATCTATTTTGATAATCCGCAAGTTGCCCAATTCATAGGGATTGTGTCGCTCAATTTCATCCTTTTTTCAGGTGGGTTAGATACCAAATGGCCTTCGGTCAAACCTGTTTTGAAGGAAGGCATTGTCCTATCTACCCTAGGGGTCTTTTTAACGGCTTTGGGCTTGGGGTATTTCGTTTTTTGGATCACTGATTTCACTTTATTCGAAAGCTTGCTTTTAGGTGCAATTGTTTCTTCCACTGATGCTGCAGCAGTATTTTCCATATTAAGGGGTAAAAACCTAGCCTTAAAAAAGAATTTAAGACCAACCTTGGAATTGGAAAGTGGAAGTAATGACCCCATGGCCTATGTATTGACCATCGCATTTTTGTCTTTGGTTCAAGAACCAGATAAGGGTATTACTTCTATCCTGCCACTTTTTGTTTTACAAATGCTCATAGGAGGTGTTTCCGGGTTTCTTTTTGGTAAGCTTAGCAAGTGGATTATTAATAAAATAAAACTGGATTTTGAAGGGCTTTATCCAGTATTGACCATTGCCTTAATGTTCATTACTTTTTCAGCTACCAACAGCCTATACGGCAATGGATTTTTAGCCATTTACATTTGTTCGGTTTATCTGGGTAATCAAAACATTATACATAAAAACACCATACTGAGTATGTTTGATGGTTTGGCTTGGTTAATGCAAATTGTTTTGTTTTTAACATTGGGCTTGCTGGTTTTCCCGACACAAATAATACCATTCATTGGCATTGGGCTAGTAATTTCATTATTCTTAATCTTTATAGCTCGTCCCCTAGCGGTTTTTATTTCATTAATTCCATTTAAAATGAAACTTCGCCGGAGATTTTATATTTCCTGGGTGGGCTTACGGGGAGCTGTACCCATAGTATTCGCTACTTATCCGCTACTTGCAGGAATTGAAAAAGCTAATATTATTTTTAACATCGTCTTTTTTGTAGCACTTAGCTCAGTTTTAATTCAGGGAACCACTATTTCTCTAGTAGCAAAATGGCTTAAAGTGGGTCTCCCGGAAAGTACAAAAAAACCTAAACTTACAGATAAGTTTATGGAAGAACATCCAAAGACCATTTTGAGAGAGATAAAAATCAAAAAAAACACAGGAGCTATAGGGAAACAAATTGTAGATTTAAATTTCCCAAAAAACGCCATCATCGCCATGATAGAAAGGGGTGACAACTATTTGATGCCTAATGGTTCTACCATTTTGGAAGTTAACGACAAATTAGTTGTTCTTACAGATAAAATTGAAAACATTAAAGAAGTATACGCTTGCCTGACGATTAAGGTAGAATAAAAGGCTAAAATACGATTGACCATTGGCCAGCTAATC
>NZ_CAXBOC010000090.1:0-13417 GCF_963976465.1 uncultured Cyclobacterium sp.
CCAAAAATGGGCATGTTTTAAGGAAATTTGCAATTCATTCACCAATCTTGCCACGAGAGGCAATTGTTCTGTGGGACCAATGGGTCCGCAGATCCCTACCGGATTATCAGCTGTTGCTTTTTTCCAGGTAGTGATGTATTCCAAGGCTTCGGCAAGGTAAAATTCTTCTATGGTATCATAAAAGACTACTTTAAAGCCGGGTCTGGATAACTTTATCATATCTGCCGGGGTCATACCGGCAATTTGATCGGTAATTTTATTGCCTAAATCCAGGGTAGTGTAATCCCACCAATCCGGAGCTATTGAACTTATCTTTCTCATATCTTTTTTTTGTTAATTAATGATGTTACACCTCGATGTCTAAAAAACTTTGCAGGGCGAATAAACCTCACCTAGACATTTAAGCGGATCAAATTCTGACTCTGAAAACCCAAAATGGGTCCTTCTTCTCCACCCTTCGGCATGCACGAAGGCATTCGACATCGCACCTACTTTAGTGGAAAAATCTTCCATCGCAGCAATATAGGAATCCATCTTCTGACTGTCTTCCAACCAGTTTTTCTGACTTTTATGCGCATCTAAAGCCTCTCTTTTTATCCTATGGACTGATCCTGTGTCAATAAATATCCCTGGAATTATTTTTTGACCCAGTGGATCCAGCAGTCCATGCGGAAGCGCATGGTATATGGCGCAATTGTAATTGGAAACTGCCGGAAATGAAGCTTTAAAGTTGGGAACCCCTCTTACAAATGCTGCTGTTACTGCCAAACGGCAAGCATTCATATGATCTTCCATATAATCTATGGGAGAATGAGTAAGGACAATACTTGGCTTCACTTTGCGAATAATCCCGGTTAATTCTTTCAGCGTTTCAACCTCATAGAAAATTTCAAAATCATCACAAATGGGTGGGTGAAAAACTGCACCCAATATTCTGGCGGAATTCTGAGCCTCAAGTAGCCTTACTCTGGCAGTAGTTAAAGCATCGGTTTCAGTGCTCCCACAATTACCTGAAGACAAATTCATGTAATGGATTTCATATCCTGCTTTTTTTAACAATACCAATGTACCAGCCATCATAAACTCAATATCATCTGGATGTGCTGCAATTGCCATGGCTATTTTATCCATCAATTATAGCTTTACACTTTTCCCTGTTGCCGCAGATTTATCAGCAGCAAAAATGATTTCATGTGTTTTCATGGCCTCTTTCAATCCTGTCAAAGTCATGTCTACCCCCTCATTAATGGATTTAAAAAAGGTGTCAAACTGCAATTGATAAGGGTGGTCAGCTACATCTCCGGAGTCCAACATTTTCATGGAAAGTTCGCTCCACCTTGTCTTATCAGACTTTAGTTTATTCGAATGAAATTTATTGTCCAAAATAGACCCTTCACTTCCAAACAAGTGGGTATGGAAATAATAAGGCTGCAAACAATCTACACTTGCTGCACATTTGGCAATTTTCCCACTTTTAAACTTAAGAATAGTTACACTGGTGGTGGTATATTCATAAGGCTCAAAAATCTCACTTTTGGTTTTGGTGTCATAGCTGGTAACCTCCTCAACATCAGCACCCATGAACATCAAAAGGGAATCTAAAGCATGACAACCCGCAGTTAACAATGAACTTCCCCCTCCGGTTTTTTTCGCATTCCATTCAAATTGTCCATACCAAGGGCCAATACCATGTAGGTAATCAATCTCCCCATAATGTATGTCTCCAATTAATCCCTGATCTACCACCTCTTTTGTGGAGATAAACTGGTTGGACCACCTACATTCGAAACAAATACAAAATTTCACTCCTGCAGCTTTCACCGCTTTTTCAATTTCTTTGCAATCCTCCCAGGACAAGGCCATTGGTTTTTCCAAAATAATATGTTTACCGGCCTTTGCGGCTGCCAAAGCATGTTCAGTATGCTGGTAAGTATAACTACAAATGGAGACTGCATCTATACTGCTGTCCTTTAGCATTTCATCAAGGTCTGTATACGACTTAATGTCTGTACCCCAAGTGCTGCTTAATTCTGCATCATTATGTTCTCTGGAGGAAAAAATAGCCGATACCTGCGCAAACTCTCCAGCGTTTATCGCAGTTATATGTTTTGTATCTACCCAACCGTATCCAATAATTCCAACATTCAATTTTTTCATAATTATCTCTTTATTAAATATTTAACAGTTAAAATGATTATTTTAAAGCTTGTTTGAGTGTTTTTTGCACGGATATCTTTTTACCGCCTTTGTTTTTACTTTCCTGAGCAGCTTCCATAAAAGCATAGATTTCAAAGGTTTCCTCAACAGACACCGGAGCTTTGTTCTGTAGGAAAAACTCAACCACCTTTACTACCAGTGATCGGTAACCGGTAAATGATCCAAGGTCAACGATTTCGTTTTCTTTGAATACCGTTCCCCCAAAATCTCGTTTTCCTTCCCTTATACCTCTAAAAACACCAACTCTGCCATCTTTCCAATGTCCGATAACCAGGTCTTCGGCTTCTGAATGTTGCACTTGCTGCACTTCCGTACAGCCGGGACCCATTACGGTATATAGGTATTCCACACCATGAATCCCATACCAAAACAAGTCAGTATGGCTCTTCTCCAAGGCTGCAGGGCTAAAAGTATGGGCACTTATTACCTCAGAGGGGTTGATATTTTGGACACTTTCCATGTACCTCAAAGCTGAAGAAGAAAAAATGGGCACGCCATATTTCTCTGCCTCTTTGTAAATATCTACTACACCTTGCAAATCTTCTGCAACAGGCTTATCCACAAAAACGGGTTTCCCTGCTTTGAGGGCCGGGAGAACTTCCTTCATATGGGGTCTTCCGTCATTCGTCTCAATCATCACTACGTCCACCATATCGATTAATTGATCTATAGAATCAACCATGGCGACCCCCATCTCTTCTACATCTTTTTGATAGCTGCTAAGTTGCGCTGGAGTAAAGTCAACATCAGGGTTTCCAGGTGGGTGGTACAATGCCGCCATTTTGCAACCAAAAAGGTCTTTCTTTTTATTTGGGTCGTTTAGGATTTTTGAAAATGCTGCACTATGAACAGATAAGCCTACTAAACCTACCTTTAGGTCTTCCTTAGGAAGGTTTTTGGCAATGGAAAATAAAGGCTGTCCTAAAAGGCTCAGTCCGACCCCTCCGAAGGAAAGCTTCTTAACAAAATTTCTGCGCACTATTCTTTTTTCGACCATTTACACTATTGATTATTTTTTATTACTTTCAGTTTCTGCCTTTAAAAGCACCCCATTGGGAGACGGTCCATCCCATTTCATTTTGATGTCCATAGCACTAAGACTCGTCTCCCATTTGCTAGTGGTTTATTTCTGGTTTTCAGAATACACACTGAATTAGTAACCCGGGTTTTGCTCCAATGCCGAATTGATATCAATTTCGGATAGAGGGATTGGAATCAACTCCATGGCTTCAGTAATGCTTCCTGTTTTATCAATTACCTTATAATGACCGCTCATTGGCCCCGATGTTTCTACTGAGTAATCCGTATAATTTGCCGGATCATCGGTCAGTTTCATCCCGTAAAATTGGCGGTCCATCACCTCTTTGTAAATCCCCCACCTTCGGATATCCATGTACCTGATTGTTCTTTCGATACAAAACTCTACTCTCCGTTCTCGCCTCAAAATTTCTGTAAGCATGTCAGGGTCTGTTTCTGTAACCATAGGCATACCTACCTCTGCTCTTCCTCTGACCTGATTGATGGTCTGGTCAAGTAAATCCTGGTTTATAGGGTCTCCATTTTCGATTTTGGCCTCTAAGTAGCTCAGAAGTACTTCTGCATACCGCAACAAGATGATATCATCCCCCGAATTTCCAAAATCACCTGAATAATCTTCAGTTACATATTTCTTCCAACCATAACCAGTGGAACCCGGAAGCGCTGCGATATTGTTGCTGGCCCTATCCGGATGCGCCAAAAATAGCCTACCTCTAAATTCTGTATATTCCGGGAGGAATATACTGGCGTATAACCTTGGATCTCGGTTATCGAAAGGATTTTCGGGATCATACAATGGTGACTCTTCAATAGAAAGGCCGTCGTTCATCAAAAAAGCATCAACCATGCCCTGATAGGGGTTAACTTCTGAGTAGCCACCATAAAATTCAGGGTGATGGTTCCTTTGATTGTGGGTATTCCCATATAAACCTGCAATACAATTGGTAGACAAGATAATTTCACTACTACCTTCGCCTGCTTCTTCAAAGATTGTCTTGTACCTAGGATCTATTTCATGTGCCCCGAGTGCAATAATTTCTTCATATACAGCCACTGCCTCGGCCCATTTTTTATCGATCATCAATAACCTTCCTTTGATTCCTAATGGGGCCGCCTTGACTATCCTGCCTTTTTCATTTTCAGGCCTGCTGGCAGGAAGATCAACCGCCGCGGCTGTAAGTTCCTGTATGGCAAAATTCACTACTTCCGACTTTGAATTTCGGGTTTGGGTATTCGCTTCTTCAATGGTCAACACATTGGTAATTAAAGGAACACCTCCATAAAGCAAAGACATGTAAAAGTATTCGTAAGCCCTTAGGAATTTTGCTTCTGCAATCCACTCTGCTTTCAGGGTTTGGTCCATTTCTACCCGCTCAATATTCTCAAGGAAGTAATTGGCTTTGAAGATGGTCCGGTAAGCCCTTTGCCAAATAGCCAAAACCACTTGTGTATCCGCCGCTCTCAGGTAACCACTGTAAATATTTCCTACCGAGCCAAATTTATAGCTTGAATCATCCGTAGCACTGGACAGAATCAATAATTCATTATTGTAAGAGTTATTTCCTACGTTACTGCCATTATAAATACCTGTGAGGGCAAGCATGGCGTCACTTTGACTGTTCCAAAAGGATCCTTCTGATAACTGAACCAATGGTTGCTCATCCAACCAATCTTGGCAACCGGTTTGACCGATCAAGATCAGTAGAGACAAAAACCCAACTAAGCCTAATTTTTTATATGTTTTCATAATCTGAGTATCTTTTATTAAAACCTTACATTTACACCTACCACATAGGATCTGATCAGCGGATAAAACCAATCCGCTCCTCCCGTTTGCATTTCAGGATCCCAACCTTTATAGAATTTGGTGATCGTGAAGAGGTTTTCACCGGTGACGTAAAAACGCACATTACTAAGGAATGTATTTCCAATTATGTCTTCTGGTAAGGTGTAGCCGAGCTGCACGTTTTTTAATCTCAAGAATGTAGCATCCCGATTCCAGAAATCAACCGGGTTGGCATTGTAGAAACCTGAGGCTGTAGCAATAATAGTTGGGTAAGCGGCATTGGGATCAGGATTTTCAGGCGTCCATCGGTTCTCGTAAAAGTCCCTTTGCACATTGCTATTGTTCTCCAACGGGAAGAAGAATTGCCCTAGCGTTACAAAAGCATCTCTTCCACCCTCACCTTGCAGCATAATGTTAAAGTCAAAATTTTTGTAATCTCCATTCAGAATTAGGGCATAAGTACTAAGTGGTAAAGGTTTGCCTATCACACTTCTGTCATAGGTAGAATTCACCTCACCATCCGGTACACCATCAGGCCCACTGATGTCTTTGTACTTAATCCCCCCTGGGATGGCCAAATTTGAAAAGGGTTGCGTAGCATAACTATCCACATCAGCCTCACTAACAAACAATCCATCACTTACAAATCCATACCTACTCCCGATCGGGTGGCCTAAAAACAAGCCTCTCGAAATATCTCTTTCTAGGTTGGCTATTTCCAATACCTGATTCTTTACTATCGAGAAAATAGCTGAAGCCCCGAAATTGAATCCTCCTATTGCGTTTCTGTAGCTAAGGTCAAAGTCCCAACCTTTGTTTTCCACCTTCGCAGCATTTGATTCAGAAGGGGTGGCCCCTAAAAGCCTGGAAACAGACACCGGATAAAGGATATCATTCGTAGTTTTTACAAAATACTCCCCTGAAAATGACAACCTATTTTCAAAAAGGGACAGATCTACCCCAATATTGGTCATCGTGGTTGTTTCCCATGTGATTTGTTTGTTGGCGATGGTAGTCACCGCACCACCAGCCGAAAGCGAGCCTCCGAACGGGTAATTTTGGCCTAGAGCAATAAGGTCCTGGTAAGGGTAGTTAGCGATGGATTGATTTCCCAACATACCCCAAGAACCTCTGATCTTAAAATCTGCAACCCATGGAAATGCATCTTGGAAGAAGCCTTCTTGAGCTACCCTCCAGCCTGCAGAAAAAGAAGGAAACAAGCCCCATCTACTTTCTTCAGGAAATCTGGACGAACCATCGTAGCGGAAATTCGCTTCCAATAAGTATTTATCCTGAAAGTCATAATTTAACCTACCGAAATAAGAAGAAAGCGTATTCCTGGCCGCTCCTCCGTTATTTGTTGCACGAACTGTTGCCCCTGCATCAATTTCATAAATCTCATTGTTTGGAAAATCATCCCTAAAAGCTCCCATGTACTTAGAGGTATAAGCTTGCGCGGATCTTCCTAGGAGGACTTGAAAAGCGTGGTTGTCAATGGTTTTATTGTACTCCAAAAAGGCTTGAAGGGTCAAGGCCGAGCTTTGGTACCAGCCTGTCCTTAAACTGTTTCTTTGAATTGCATAGGTTGAGGTGATTGGGTAAGTAGAAATGAATGTTTTACTTTCAGAAAGTCCCTGAGTATATCCTGCCTGACCTGTAACCTTTAGGTCTTTTGTGATTTGCCAAATCATACTACCATTGGTATAGATATCTGAACTCTCGCCGGAAACAAAAGATTGGCTATTCAAATCAGCCTCCGGATGAGAGGTCTCATTTCTCCCATAGAAACCATCTGGTGTAAAGCCTTGGATGGCATTCGAATTTCTCATGGCCCCGGCAATTATATTACCTATACCTCCATTACCATAAGGAGCAGACGGCTCGTTACTACTCGCCTTATTCCCGGCTAACTTGACGCTGATACTCAATTTATCATTAAGCTTACTGTCTAGATTAAGTCGTAAATTGATCCTATCTGCGTTGGTTTTTTGAATGATCCCTTGTTGGTCATAATACCCCAGGGAAAACATGTATTGTGTTTCGGCAGTACCGCCACTTACAGACAAATCATGCTTTGTCTCTGTACCTTGACCCGAACCAAATAAATGGCCTATATGATCGAAATTCGGATAGTCGGGATCATTACCGGCCCTGAACATCTCAATCTCTTCATCTGTATACCTTCTTTGTTGTCCTAAATTCCGGTTGTTTTCGTTTACAGCTAACCCATATTCCCATGAGTTCAACATCTCCGGAATCATTGTAGGGGTTTGACTGCTTACATAGGCATTGTACCTAAATACAGGAGCACCTGACTTCCCTTTCTTGGTTTCAATAAGAATTACTCCATTTGCTGCTTTGGAACCAAATATTGCAGCAGAAGCAGCATCCTTTAAAACGGAAATACTTTCTATATCATTGGGGTCTACATCATCCAGGGAGGATTCAATCATGTCGACCAAAACCAAAGGGCTATTTCCAGCTGAGCTAAAAGTACCTTGCCCTCTTATTAATAGAGATGCACTATTTTTTCCGGGATTACCCGAATTTTGCCTGACTGAAATCCCACTCATCTGCCCTTGTAAAGCAAGGGATGATTTAGGAACAGCCCGTTTCTCTAAGGCTTCGTTAGTTACTGTGGCTACTGAACCAGTTAAATTCACTTTTTTCTTGCTACCATATCCAACTACAACCACTTCATCCAAGCCTTGAAGATCCTCCTCCAAGGCAATATTAATAAGGCTTCTGCCCAGAATTGGAACTTCTTGAGTAATGAACCCTATGGACGAAAAGATTAAGGATTCTGCCTCATCTTGTACGGTAATTTTATAATTACCATCTACATCTGTGACAGTGCCTGTAGAGGTACCTTTCACCAGAATATTCACTCCCGGTAAACCAATTCCATCAGTCTGGGAAGTAATCTTCCCTGTTATATTAATAACATATGTCACGTTATTAATATGATTCTCGAACTTACTAGCTAATGCCCCTTCCCTTTCTGAGGCATAGCCGGGACCATTAAAAATTAGTGGTGCCATGATCCCCAAAAACAAGAAACTTAATAATCTCGTAAGTGGCCTGTAAATTAATTTTTTCATACTTTAGTGGTCGTGGATTAAACTTAGTTTTTCTGCATTTCCTATTCATTTTCAGATTGCGAATTGATATAAATGGATAGGATCAATTAACCGCCGGAGCTCAGTAGGATGAGTTCCGGCTTTTTTATTATTATTTTATCATCTGTATTAAAAGCGACATCTACTGGAACTACGATAATCTATATACCAAATTTAATTATTCCCTAAAGGATAATCCAATACTTTTTACTAGATCTAAGGTACTATTTTATAGAATGGTTACTATTCGATTTAATTTTAATGCATCTTCTAATATTTATTTACAAAAGAATCCATAAAAATTCATTTACAAACAAAACTATATTAATTTGCATTTTACAATCAAACCAATAATCTTGGATTTCAACACACCAAAAGTAGATTACCTATTTCTCCTGAAAGACAAATTCAAAACTGAATTTTTGAAAAAGACCTACTCTAGGTTTAAAAAAATGTAGCGCCCAATTAAAATGGTCTATAAACGATTAGTGTAATTCAATAAATTGCGTAGAAAAAATTTCTATACCTAAAACCATCTCATCTCGGTGGTTTTCAAGTCCTGCTAAAAATCCATAATGAATAGAAAAAGCTCCAACAGAATTGTTTTGGTATAAGTGACATTCAAAAAAGAGGAAGGTGTCTTTTACGTTAAAAAGAAATTAGAATTGATCCTAGACAAATCACTTCATTATAACTGGAAGCGGATTAGTAATTCTTCCCGGCCTTCGTTGGTTAGCTCCTGTCCTATTACGATCGCCCAAATTATGTTTGGCAAAGGCTGCCAATTCGGTCAATCTATCTACTACCTCAGGGTTTTCGATAGCCAGGTTTTTTGAAGAGGTAACGTCATTAACCACATCGATAAGAATGGGTTTATTTTCTTCTCCGGTTTTAAAGTAAGGATGTTGAACAAATTCTTTTAAGGGTAAAAATAACTTCCAATCCCCAGATCTTATGGCTTGAAGTTGATCCATATAATAATAGTAAAAAACCTCGTGGGGTGTTTTGGCACCTTTGTTTCCTAAGATTAATGGAAGAATATTCTTTCCATCAATAATTCTATCCTGAGGAATCTCTGCCCGCGACAGATGGGCAAAAGTGGGTAAAAAGTCCATTGTTGTAGCCATTTCCTCACTAACCGTTCCCTCAGGAATGGTACCCGGCCACCAAAAAATTGTAGGCACTCTAAAGGCTCCCTCAGCGGTTGTGTATCCACGTCCTTGCAAAGGAAGGTTCGTCCCCCTAATAATGCTTGTTGGATCCTCAGTCATTGGTGCACCATTGTCTGAAGTAAAAACCAACATGGTATTTTCTTCTATACCCAACTCGGCTAACTTATCCATTATTTGGCCCACCGACCAATCCAGCTCCTCCACACTGTCGCCCCATGGTCCTCCTTTACTTTTCCCTTTGAAAGCCTCGCTAGCAAAAGGCGTGGCCGTGCTCCCGGGCATTGCCTGAGGCAAATAAAGAAAAAATGGTTCATTTTGGTTTTCAGTTATGAATTCCAAAGCCTTCTCGGTATAATCTTTTGTCAGTAAATTTCTATCAACACCTCCCATTACTACTTTCTCATTCTCCATCACAGGCAATGGAGGCCAATTCTCACCGTTAAACTTTTTCCCCAATCGCAAGCCTACCTCTCGGGTCATGTCATCACTATAGGGTATCCCGTAAAAATAATCAAAGCCCTGGTTGGTGGGCAAAAATTCAGGTTGGTCTCCTAAATGCCATTTCCCTATAATTCCTGTTTTGTAACCAATACTTTTTAGTACTTCGGCTATTGTTACTTCTTCAGGATTTAATCCATAAGGTGAAATAGGTCTTAATACTAAACCATCTCTGGGATTGACATGCATGCCTACCCGCTGAGCGTAACAACCTGTCATAATGGAAGCCCTGGAAGGTGTACAAACCCCAGCAGTAACCAAAAAATTAGTAAATTTTCGTCCTTCTTTGGCCATTCGATTTAATTCCGGAGTACGGATAACTTTTGAGCCAAAAGGCTCAATGTCCCCATAACCCAAGTTGTCGCAGAATATGATAATAAAGTTAGGTGTCTTTTTTATCGTATCGATTTGTTCCAGACCCGTGGAATCATTTCTTAAATTCACTTTCAAAACCATCGCCTTAAGCTGAGTACTATACATAAACAGCAAGGAAATGCAAACAAAATAAATGGAAATGCATTGGCCTTTGCTACTTTGATTTGAACTAGAAAAGTTTTCCATTTTATTAAGATTTTTAAATCGAAGTATTTATTCGGATGTATAAAAATATGGCTTATTAAACAAAAAAACTTATAATATATTCTATTTTACTGGTATTATATCATAAAACCTCATCAATTTATGGATAAATAAATTTTTCCAACACAGTAAACCACATTTTAATAACCAGCAATGTTCCTGAAAAATACAATCAAGATATTTTTTATTATTCCGAATTATACAATGAACTTAGGTTGTAAAATCAATCATTTCTAATACCGGGAGAACTGAAATTCAAAAGGTTATCGATAAAAACAGAATATGGAATTGTTTTTTATTTTCCGTATTTTGAATTCTAGTTGACAACTTTGTTATAATAAATGACAACTATTGAATCATTGCTGTTCCCTACCCTAACAATTTAACCCTGAAAATCATGAGCAGGCACCTATCAACTGAATGGCCGATATTAGATTTTGCAACAATGCAGGAAACTGTTGAAACCATGCATCAATGGCTTCAAATAATTGGAAAGATCCGTTTAAAGGCCATGCCTTGGTTAAATCACTCTTGGCTTTGTACCCTATACATTTCTCCCGCAGGTTATACCACCAATGCTATTTGTTTTGAAGGTGGCACCTTTGAATTGGAGCTGGATTTTATACACCACCAACTACAAATCAAATGTGCCAATGCACCGACACAACATATCCCTTTAGCAACAAGTACGGTTGCTGATTTTTATCACAAACTCTTTGAGAAATTGGCTAAAATAGGGGTAAATGTCAAAATCCATGGTCGACCCAACGAAATGGATCCGGCCATACCCTTTACCTCAAATACGGCAATCAGTCCTTACAATCCACATGCTGCCAACCTACTTTGGAAAGCCATGCTCAAGTCAAATGGTGTATTCAATAAATTCCGAAGTGGGTTTATTGGTAAATCCAGCCCAGTACACCTTTTTTGGGGTGCCTTTGATTTGGCTGTAACGCGATTTTCTGGAAGAACCGCCCCATTACATCAGGGTGGAGTTCCGAATATGCCATTGGAAGTCATGCAGGAGGCCTATTCTCATGAGGTAAGTAGTGCCGGTTTTTGGCCGGGATCAAAAGACTCCCCCATACCTGTTTATTACGCGTATGCTTACCCAGGAGATGAAGCTTATGCCAAGCAAAAGGTATTGCCCGAACAGGCATTTTACAGCCCGGAAATGGGTGAGTTTTTCTTGAAGTATGAAGATGTTCAATCGGCCTCGGACCCCGACAAAATGCTACTTGATTTTCTAAATACGACCTATGAAGCAGCAGCCAATACCTCAAACTGGGACCGAGAGGCATTGGAAAGGTAAAAGACGCATATTTAAATAGCTGCGTTTTTTGGTAGGAACACTTATCTGTAAACTTTTTTATCTCAATTATTCACCACCGCTGGCTGAGCCTGTCGAAGCCAACGGTATTGTAGTCCGGTGTCTGAGCGTAGTCGAAGTCAACCTAAGGATCAACAAATAGAACTATCTATATGGAAAGGTAGATTATTAAAAGAACCTTTTTAACTCTAAATTTCGGCTAAAGCCACCTGCTACATTGCTAATCTATAAATGGGCTAAAGCCCATTCCTATTGAATGGTTTTCTTTGAGAAATGAGTTCAGATTAGATTCTTGGAAAGGTATAAGAAATCCTATTTTCAATAACCCCCAGCTTTAGCTGGGGGATGGTAAATTAGCCGCCTTTTTGGAGCTTTAGCCGAATCATTTGCACGTGTCGTTCAACAAATAGAACTCCTTAGCCCTTTGAGAAAGGGATATATTAAAAACTCCTACTGTCCTCTATGTTTTGGCTAAAGCCAGGTTCTACGATGCAATCTTATAAATGGGCTGAAGCCCATTCCTATTGAATTGTTTTTTTTGAACAATGGGTTCGGGTGGAATTCAGAAATTGAAATAATGAAACCATTTTTTTAATAGCCCCTAGCTTTAGCTGGGGGATAGGTATCAGTAATTTACTCCTCTCTGGGGCTCTAGCCCAAACATTAACACGGGATGTTTTCCTTCTATTTAGGTGCTAATAACAGCCTGAACGCTAATTATCGAAAGTTGGAAACTTTCGGCATTATGGGTCCAAGTTACGCTTCGCTAAACTTGGACCAGCTAAATAAACTTGGACCAGCTAGAACACCTTAAACCTTGATGTACCAGCGATTCTTGTCCATCCACCAGCCTATCAGCCAAATAATCAACATAAAAGAAATGGAGAACAAAAAACTCGCCCAACCTTCAGGGAAAACTGGTTCATATAGGGTTTTGTAGGCAAGATGACGTACAGATTGGCCTTCAATTCTTATCATGCCGAATGTTCTTACCAAGACACCGGATAGGATGTACAAGGCCAAGGGGTTTTTGCCAAAGACTTCAAAAAAATATGCCCAACCTTTGATCGACCGCACCTCCAAAACAAACATTAACACCGCCAAGGTTAGTGTGGAATAGCCGACAGTAACGAGAGTAAAAGAACTTGTCCAGATCTTCTTATTTATAGGGAAACCATAATCCCAAAGGTAACCTACAACTAGTAAAATTACCGAAAACATGGCCAACCAAAGTACAGTCTCGAGGTCTCCTCCTCTTCTTTGAATCTGCAGACCTACCCAATAACCTAACAAGACGTTCACCATTGCAGGAAAGGTACTTAACAGACCTTCCGGATCAAAAGGTACCCCATTCATCATATACAAATTATCCGGAGAAAAAATCCACAGATCCAAACGCCCACTTGCATTGCCTTCAAGTGAAAAAGGATCCATACCCGGAATGCCAAAAAGAAACATAACCAACCAATAGGAAAGCAAGACAAGAACACTAGTAATTAAAATCTTTTTCGGACTCAAGAAGTAGATCAAGGTAGCTGCAAGCCCATAACACAAGGCTATTCGCTGCAATACACCTAAGATTCTAATGCTCGCAAAATCATAGGGTATCATTGCGCTGTCGTTGATCCTGAAGAAAGGAAAAGCTGTTAAAATTAGACCAATTATAAAGATTAAGACC
>NZ_CAXBOC010000091.1:0-13308 GCF_963976465.1 uncultured Cyclobacterium sp.
GAACACGACATTCCCGTTAGGACCATACTTATTGACAGTCCTTGGGCCTACCGGTACAATGATTTCAAAGTGGACACCACACTTTATCCGGATTATAAAAACTGGTTCTTTAAGCTTCAAGACGAAGGGTATCGTGTAGTGTTGTGGATGACAACCATGGTCAACTCTTATAACAAAGACCTCCAACTGAAAGAAGATCCTACCTGGTTTGAAGAAGCAAAATCCAAAAGATACCTTGTCTCTGATGGGATAGAGAACAAATGGTGGAAAGGAAGAGGCGGGTTTATTGATTACACCAATCCTGAGGCCATGAAATGGTGGCGTGGCATGCAGCAGGAGGTATTTGATTTGGGAATAGATGGCTGGAAGCTGGATGGTACCGCCACTTTATTTTGGAAAAACATTGGAGGCATCCCTTTCTTCTACAAAAAAACTGCTTCAGGTCTTATGACCACGCGAACCTATATGGACCATTATTACCGAGATGAATACCGGCATGGTCTGACACAGAACCCTGAATTTGTCACCTTGTCAAGATCCATGGACCGAGGTTTTCATCCGGAAGGTTTTGCTCCCTTTGATGCTTCACCGGTAAACTGGGTAGGTGACCAAACACATGAATGGGTGACCAGTGAAATGCTAGAAGAAGCCAAAGAAGACAAGGTAGACATTGCACTGGAAGGTATTCAGGGTTTTGAATCCGCGATTACAAGCATCCTAAAAAGTGCTGATTTGGGCTACAATATCATAGGATCTGATATTGCGGGATTTTCGGGAAATAAAATCCCAGCGAGATTATACATTAGGTGGGCGCAATTTTCCGCATTCAATGGCTTGTTTTTAAACGGCGGACATGGGGAACGAAGGCTTTGGAAACGCAGTGAGGAAGAATTAAATATCATTCGAGAATACTCTTGGTTGCACACCGAGTTGGTTCCCTACATGTATCATTATGTGGTTACAGCCCATAAAGGTGGAAGGGTACTCATGCAACCCCTAGAAGGGAAATATCATTATATGTTTGGGGAAAGTCTATTGGTTGCACCCATTTATCAGGACAGATTGGTAAATGAAGTCAAACTCCCGAAAGGGAAGTGGCGCTATTGGTTTGATGATACAAAGCTAATCGAAGGGCCCACCACTTTTGAACAAGAATTTCCATTGGAAGAATACCCGGTTTTTATCAAAGAAGGAGCCATCGTACCAATGAACATCAAACGCGCTTACACAGGGATAGGAAAACCTGAGGATGAAGGTTATTTAACTTTCCTAATTTATCCTGATCTGGAAGAATCCAATTTTGAGGTGTTTAGGGAAAAGGATAAAAGCACGGTCTTGACTTATAAAAACTCAGGAAAAAACTTACAGGTTGAAATTTCCGGAAAACAAATTCCACACATCCTAAATATCTTCTCCCAAGACAAACCTTCAAATATAACTTTGGATGGAAAACTACGCTTAGAAGGAGTTGATTATGAATACAACCCGGAGACAAAAAAATTAAAAATTAAAACCTCAACTTACAGCAAAGGCCAATACCTTATCCAATATTAACCCGAATCCTATGGACAAACATTGCTTAATTAAGATCAAACATCGCATTATGAAAAATACACTTCTTGTACTATTTACCTTATTCAGTTTATTGGGATGCAAAACTGCTGCTACAGACCCTGACCGCCCACTCAAAGCACCCAAGGGATACATGAATGAAACACTCCTCAAAATGGCCTACGGTTCGGGAATGTTGGAATTAATCGATTCGAAACCTCCAGTACCGGATGATTTAGAGGCAATAAAAGATATCACATATAAAACCATTGGAGATGTTGACTTACAATTGGATATCTACAAACAGAAAGGCTTGAAAGCTCCTGCCCCTACGATGGTATTTATCCATGGTGGAGCTTGGAAAAAAGGTAAAAGACAGGATTATTTGCCCTATATGATCGATTACGCCCAAAAAGGTTATGTTACGGTAACCCTCTCCTACAGGCTATCAGGTGTTGCGAAATTTCCGGCAGCTGCCCAGGATGTCAATTGTGGAATCAAATGGGTCAAACAACATGCAGCTGATTATGGCATTGACCCGGATCGCATGGCGTTGATCGGAGGCTCTGCGGGTGGACACCTTTCGCTATTGCTCGGTTATGGAGGGGATGAAGCACTATTCAACCAAGATTGTAAGGAGCTTGGCACAGATAGTAAGATAAAGGCGATTGTAGATTTTTATGGCCCTGTAGACATCACTACTCCCTATGCCATTACCACAGAGCAGGTACTTAGTTTTATGGGCGCTACTTATGAAGAAATCCCTGAGATGTACAAACTTGCCTCACCAAGTACCTTTATCAGCCCGGATGATCCTCCAACGTTAATTTTCCAGGGAACCATCGACTCCTTGGTCCCTGTCAGCCAATCCGACTCCCTTGCCAGCTGGTTAAATCAGGCCGGTGTTAAACATGATTACCACCGACTCAAAGGCTGGCCACATACCATGGATGCTGCCAAAAAAGTGAATGAATATGCTCAATTTTATATTGATGCTTTTCTGGAGAAGTATTTGTAATATTATTCCTATAGCTAAATAAAACCCATATTTTGAAAGCTACAATTAATTAAGATTCCATTGAAAAATTCTATCTGACTCCAACAGGTTAACAAAAATCTCTATGTAAATGCCGATTTTAAAGTTTAATAAATCCGAAAAGCCCAGAGGGGTGCCAAATTTGTAGACAGGGGCGTGAGCCCCTGTTGAAACCATTGATTTCAACACGATTTTGGCGGCATTGTTACAGAAAAATAGCAACAATGCCGCCAAAATCTTGAGGAATATTAGATTCAAAACGTTGTTTATACATGTTTAAGCATCCCTGTTAAAACTAAAAAAAAAGAGGATACATGCACCATTGCCTATATCCTCGCTTTAATTATTTACCAAAAGCATTTACCGCTTAAAATAAGGGTAGTTTGCTGGGCCTTGTTTTCCTGTAGTAGTCATGGTAGAGGTGATATCAAAACTTGAGCGTTGCCAATAATAGAATTGCCCTGTTTCGGTTCCCACTACAAGATCCGGCACACCATCTTGATTAAAATCTGACACCACCGGACCATCGGTATGCCCCATCAAGGTTTTGGACAACACCCTCCCCATGTATTCCAATACCAATTTACCATCCTTCATGCCTTTGTTCTTCATCCAGTCTACTGCCGGCTTAGAGGATACAATCAGGTCGTCCAGTCCATCCCAATCGTGAAAAGTGATTTTCAACCGCCCACTGCTCGACCCTGTACGCTGATTGAGCAAAATGGGTTGACCATCAGGAAAGACAAAATTCCTTTGTGGATGCATCAGTACTAATTTATCGTTCACCTTTTTTCGAGGATACACTGCCAAATAACCTTCATGGTCCAGCATGACCAAATCATTTAACCCATCTTCATTAAAATCCATAATCAATGGAGATGTTCTCCAAGGAGCCAACAATTCATTGTCTGCTTTGGCCACACCGGGCACCCAGGCAGGTCGCTGTGGTTCGCCTTCCCATTCCACGTACAATGGCTTTGGAGCTGCAAGTTTAGGGGCTTTCTTGCTACCAGTATTTTTAAAAAACACAATATTTCCATTGTGTTCATTGGCCAGAATATCCGGCAAATCATCTTCATCCCAATAACCCACATCAATGGTGCTATACCCCCAAATTGGGGCCTCAGTATTGGGAAGGGCTTCCGTTTGAATCAACCGGATAGGCTCTCCATCTGCCTCAAGCAATTGAGGAGCATCCCAAACAGGATCCTTCCCTCCCAGGTTTTTGATAAAGCCAATGTGTCCTACACCGTTTCCACTAATAATATCGTCCAATCCATCATCATCCCAATCGAAAATCCTAGGAGCTACCAAAGCCCCAAAATCCACGTATTTTGCCTCCTGTTGAATAAACACCGGTGCAGCAAATTGTGGCAAACCATCCTTGATTTCTCCTGTATGCTTAAGGTAGGAGATTTTTCCATCTTCATCACCGGCAAGAAGATCGATAAAACCATCTTTATTCCAATCAATTGCAGTCTGATGCATGGTGGCCCTGGACTCATATTGGATAGGGAGTCCGTCAATTTTCAAAGCTCTCCCGGGACCATACGCATATTCCGTGGCAGAACCGGTATTTTCGAAGTAAATAATAAAATCATCGTTCCAGTCAATGTCAAAATTTTCATGGTTTTTACCAATGCTTAAAAAATCATAGTCTCCATCATTGTCAAAATCCGCAAACATGGGTTTCATTGATAACCCTTCAGATAAAGGAGATCCATCTGATTTCAACAGTCTTTGGGGATTTTCATACACAGGATCCTCATTTGTACCGCTGTTTTTCAGAAACAATACATGGCTCTTTCCATCCGTAACAAAATCAAGATTTTCGGCTGCTTTGCCCAATTTTCCACGATAAGTTCTGGATTTGTCCCGGGTGGCCACTGCCATCAAATCATGTAGGCCATCCCCATCAAAATCAATAATTTTCCATTCTGTTTTGCAATTGTGCAGGTAATCATAGCCTTCATCAGGTAAATGCACTTCATTTTCATCCCAAAAGACATTTTGAGGCACATTTTTATAAATCAACAATTTCTCCCTTACCCTGTCAGGTGTAAGTACATGCACCCTGCCATCTACATATGAAGCCTGAAATCTTGAACCATCATCTCCAAGTCTCCTTCGCTCAAAGGAAACTTTCATCCTTCTTCTGAAAACAGGCATTTCTGTATTGCCGGATATATTCTCAAAATAGAAAATCCCCGATTCCGTATAGCTTCCGGATTCTGAAATCAACAAATCCAGATCTCCATCCCCATCAAAGTCCATGGGCATGGGTACGGCTTTAAAACCAGCATCCAAGTCCACCAACAACCCGGGATTATTATACGCCAGTTTGTGAAGCATATTGTCACCATACATGCTTGATTCTGCAGAAGGCTGGTTCGTTCCACAGGAAAAGAGGAAAAGGCTACCTATTGCTAAAATAGGCAGCCAGGTTTTAATGGGTTCAATCATTATTGTAAAATGTTTATTGCTATATTTTAATATAAGTATTGTTTTTATACATGTACCAAAGGATTAGGTATAGCAAACCAAAGCCACCAAGTGTAGTCAAAGCCCCATAATATGCTCCTGTATATTGTTCTAACCCGAACATTAGAAAATCTGCTATATCAGGAAAACTTATCACATGGGAAAGCACATAAGCAGTAATGGCGTTCATCCCGATCACCTTAAACATAAAGGCCCATTTATACTTACCTTTTACATCTATGATCCAGTAAAAAATGGCTAATAAAATAAAACATACCCCTGAGGATGCCAATACAAATGAGCTGGTCCATATCTTTTTGACTATTGGATGCCAGATACCCCAAATCATGCCTAAGGCAAGTCCTGCTATTCCGGCCAACAAAAGGTAAAGAGCTACTTTTTTACGGGGGAGTGCGGATTTTATCAGTTCTCCTGCAAACAAACCGGAAAGCGTTGTGGCGATGAATCCAAAACCTGTCAATACCCAAGTGTATTGATAGCCATCATCAAACCGCCCCAATACCAAATGGTCAAAATACAACGCATAATTTTTATCAGGAAGAATCACACTTTGACCAACTCCCGGAACATTGGGAACTGTGAGTATCAAGGCATAAATGATCAAACATGCAGCAAACATAATATAGCGCCCATTCTTGCTCAAATAAATAAAAGCCAGACAAGAAAAGAAATAACCTACAGCAATGGCTTGAAGGGTATTGCTAAAGATTTTAAAGGTATTGATATCCAAAGCCAATAAATTCCCTTGCACAATCCAGCCTAGAAAAAACAGGATCAAAACCCGCTTAAAGAGTTTTTTATAAATTTGGGCCTTGCCCGTATTTTCCTGCATCCTTTTGGACAAGGAAAAAGGAATAACAGCCCCCACCATAAATAAAAAGAGAGGCATGATGATATCATAAAAGGTAGACCCAAACCAATCGGGATGGCTAAATTGATCGGCTAGAAAGGCTGTAAAAGGCGATTGCCCACCCTTATGCAGCATTGCAAAAAAACGGTCTGCAAAAATAATAAACAACATATCAAATCCCCTCAGTGCATCTATGGAGAGGATTCTGTTTGGCTTAATGGCATGTTCAGTCATAAAAACTTGGCTTTGGTGGTTAATGGTATCAATAAATCGTTTTCATTCAATTAAAGTGTCCAAATACTATAGGTAAATACCCTTACCCTCCGTGTTTGGTCTATGTGAAATTCAGGAATTAAAACCTAAATAAGTAATTAATTATCTATCAGCAATACAATCGTAGCACCCGGGATAAAGGCTATTTCCCAAAAAGTTTGTTCCGCTTTTTCCATTTAATCTTGGCTACATAAACACTGCCATCGCTACCATACTGCTCCACTCCCTCCGGCTGCATCCATTCGGAAACGGTTACCCATGTTTCTTTGGGACTAATCTCGGTAATACCAAAATTACCCAGCCTGGCTCCTCTTTCCGGCACCAATATCACTTCAGTATCACGTATTACTGCCAGCTTTTCCGTATCTACTTGGGCCATAAATAAGGGTGCTCGATGCCTAAACACATGGTCATTGTCCGCTCCTTTTCTGGTATAAACCAAATATAAAGCGTCGGAATGCCTGACCCAATGCTGTTGGGTATTGTAATTGCCTAAAAGAGAACCATCGTCGAAAGTCCAAGGTTTGATGGCCTCATAATTCAAACCATCCGCACTGGTTGTGATATAACCTTGCAGGTCATTTCTAATGGTTAGAAAATATTTACCCCCAAATTCCATCAAAGAGGGTTCATGCAAACCTCTTGTATCATTGTCCACCTTTAAGGAATTGCCTTTTTTCAAAAAACGCAACTCCTTACCGTCAAAACTACAATGACAGACCACCACTCTTGAATTTTTTCCCGGAGGTTTATAGTAAATAGGCAATAAGATAGAACCATCAGGTAAATCCAATCGCTGCACACAGCCGGCGCCTGCACTGAAAAACGTTTCACCTTCCGGCATTTCGAGCTTTTTCCAAGACAACCAGTCTTCTGCTTGTGGATCATATACTGAGTAGGCTGTATGCCTGGGTCGGGGATTGGCCACTTTCCATTCCGGGGTGTACACGATGGTATGCCCTATCCCCAGCAATACACCGGTTTTACTGTGCCACTTGGGCCAAAAATCCGCTGCTGCCACAGGCCGTTCCTGCCCATTTATATCTTCAATTCTAGGTGCCAAAGGTTCCGATTTCCGGGGTTTGGTCCAGGTTTTTCCGCCATCTTTGCTTAGGATTTGGTACATGCCTTTAAAGACATCGCTCCCCTCCAGATCCAGGGTACTCATGGTCATGACTATTTCCTTTGACCCATCCACTGTGCCCGCTCTGGGATGCACCCAGCATTGTTTGCCGTCAAACAACTTGGCTACTACATCGAGACTATGGCTAAATTTAGGAGCAAATGGGGCTTTGGAAAAAGAAAAACCTACCTGTGGTAGACCTATTGCTAAAACGGACATACTGCTTTTTAAAAGAAATCCTCTTCGGGTAGCCATGTTAAAGATTTTTGGGAAATGGAGAATAATGAACCAATATTAAGGAAACATACGGAAAAACACCCTTACAAACCACCGTTTTTTCACAAATTAACAATACTATTATCTGATTGGTAATTACCAAACTCCTTTTAAGGGTTCTTCTAAAGTAAGACCACCTGTAGAAAAGAAATCATAAAGCAGATTTTCACCGTATGATTTTCAGATGGCCGGTATATTTCTGTAAATTCAGGCCTTGGCAAGGAGTCGATCTTTAGCAACAAACCTCAGGTTACCGAAAACAATGAAACACACCACGTTTAAAACTTTCTTGACTTCAAACCTTATGATTGAAGAAAAGGAAATTATATCAATCCTTGAAAATTGTAAGGTAAAACAGGTGAAAAAAGATGAATTTTTACTGAGAAAGAACGAACATTGCAGCCATACTTTTTTCGTAGAAAAAGGACTTTTAAGACAATATTCTATTGACAATAAAGGCAAAGAGCATGTCTTGTCCTTTGCACCTGAAAACTGGTTTGTAACCGATCGTGAAAGCAGTTATTTTAACCAGCCTTCTGTTTATTTCATCCAGGCATTGGAGGACAGTCAAGTGGTGTTTTTAGACGAAAGCTTTATTCAAATGCTTTCAAATAAGGTCCCAAATTTCACGGATTTCAACAATCGACTGCTACACAATCATATCCGCCATTTGCAAAACAGAATCAACCTATTGCTGAGTACAAATGCAGAAGACAGGTATTTACAGTTTGTAAAAATGTACCCGGATATACTTTTGAGGGTTCCTCAGACAATGGTGGCCTCTTATCTGGGCATTACACCGGAAAGCCTAAGCCGGGTCCGAAAAGAACTGGCGAAAAAAAATTTCAAGGGATAGCTTCTTATCATAGATCAATGCACAGAGGTTCTCTACTTGGTAAATTTGTAGTACTAAACAATAAGAGCTATGAAAACAAGAACAGTAGAATTGATAGCAAGTCCCAAAGACCCTCACTTTGTAGGTGATGGTTTTCGTGTGCATAATTTTATCCCCAGTGGTTACAGGTTGGATATGCAGAGGGTAAACCCTTTTATTATGTTGGATTACAATTCACCCTATAAATTCCCTCCTTCAAGTCAGCCTAAGGGGGTGGGCGTTCATCCCCACAGAGGATTTGAAACGGTAACAATTGCTTACAAAGGCAAAGTGGCACATCATGACAGCAGTGGTGGTGGCGGAGTAATCGGCGAAGGAGATGTGCAGTGGATGACAGCAGCGAGTGGTGTATTGCACAAAGAATACCATGAAGAAGAATGGAGCAAAACCGGTGGAGAATTTCAGATGGTACAACTTTGGGTCAACCTGCCCGCCAAGGACAAAATGAGTTCCCCTAAGTATCAGGCCATAAAAAATAAGGAAATCCCTCGCCAGCAGTTGGAAGACAATGCAGGGGAGATTGAAGTGATAGCAGGTGCCTACAAAGAAGTCCAAGGTGTGGCCTCCACTTTCACCCCCTTGCACATGATGAATGCTAAATTAAACAAAGGAGGGAAAGTAGATTTTGATTTCCCTGCTCATTACAATACTGTCTTACTGGTTTTGGAAGGAAGTATTGAGATCAACGGTAGCGAAAAAACGCCAACCAATCACTTGGCATTAATGGCAAATGATGGAGAAAACTTCACTATAGAGGCAAGTGAAGATTCCGTGGTTTTGGTGCTCAGTGGAGCACCAATTGATGAACCCATTGCTGCCCATGGCCCTTTTGTCATGAACACCAAGGAGGAGTTAATGGAAGCATTCAATGACTTTAACAATGGTAAATTTGGCTATTTAGAAGATTAATAGTCTATGAAAAAACAAATTCGAAAATTAAATTTATAGTCTTCCCGGTTACCGGATCCTGAGCGGAGACGAAGGAGTAGGTTTTACGGATACGTCACCCTATAGCTTCGGCTCCGCTCAGCCACCGGGTATTGAGTTCACTCAGCCGTTAGGTATCGGCTCCGCTCAGCCGCCGGGTTTGATGTGAAGCAGCTTGATCTAAATAGATGCTTAGAGGTTTTTGATTAAGTACCGCTTTTGATGTATGCCCCGTCCTGAAAAAAGTTTACAGTTTTAAAATTTATTGTTTGTTAGTACTACCCCAAATTTACAAGCGATCTACCTGCTAGTTTTATCAGCCCAATTAATTTCAGAATATCAGCTATAAATACCTTTTTCTGCAATTCCCCCTTGACAAGGGGGATTCTGATGCGGTTTGATATCATACTGGACCCTGGGCGGAAGGGGTAGGTATTACGCGTACGTAACCCTAAGGCTTCGGCTCCGCTCAGCCGCCGGGTTTGGTATTACCATGATAGCACCCGGTTGAGCTGCTACATTGAATACTGTCATTTTGATTTTAAAAAAGTTAATTCTGAGCATATCGATTTTATTAAGAACGCCCTCACTGCAAACACATATTTTTGAGGGGCAATCGCGCTGTACAAAGTTGACCCAATTTTACCCAAGCGAATTAGGAGAAAACAAATACAAAGCAGACCGAAAAAACATAAATACAGGAAGGAAAATGGGCTAAGTGTTAAAAATGTTCTCCAATAATTTGGTTTGCAGGGTTAAGTTTTCTAAAATTAATCTGAATTAGCAACAACGACCTTTCCTCCCACAAAGTAAAGGTCAAAACCCAAAATAATAATGAAGCCTACCGATACGAGTAATCCGGAGTATTACCACAAGGTAGTGGACTGTCAGTACGCCTGTCCAGCCCACACACCGGTCCCTGAGTACATCCGAAAAATTGCAGAAGAAAAGTACACCGAAGCCTATATGATCAATTGGGAATCCAATGTATTCCCCGGGGTTTTAGGCAGAACCTGCGACCGCCCTTGTGAACCTGCATGCAGAAGAGGAAGAGTAGAAGAAGAACCCGTAGCCATTTGCAGGTTAAAGCGGGTGGCTGCAGACAATAAAGGGGATGTAAAAGCCCTGATGCCTCACGCTCCGTTTCCTTCGAATGGCAAAAAAATAGCTTTGATAGGCGGAGGCCCTGCTTCATTGACAGTGGCCAGAGACCTGGCACCACTGGGCTATGAAATCCACTTGTTTGACGAACAGATTGCCGGAGGGGGCATGATGCGAAGCCAGATCCCAGCATTCCGGCTTCCAGAAGAAGTACTCAATGAGGAAGTCAACTATATCTTGGATTTAGGCATCCATACCCAGTTTATGCATTATGTAGACAGCCTAAAAGGTGTGCTGGAGCAGGATTATGATGCGGTATTTGTAGGCACAGGAGCCCCCAGAGGGCGTGACCTGCCTAAACTTCCCGGAAGACAAGAAGCAGATGCCAACATCCATATAGGCATTGAATGGCTGGCCAGTGTGGCCTTTGAACACACCAAAAAAATCGGCAAAAAAGTAATTGTTTTGGGCGGAGGAAATACCGCCATGGATTGTTGCCGTACCTCTCGCCGTCTGGGTGGAGAAAGTGTAAAAGTGGTAGTTAGAAGTCCATTCAAGGACATGAAAGCCTCTCCCTGGGAGAAAGAAGATGCCCAACACGAAGACATTGATATCTTCGACAACCATGTACCACTCAGTTTCGAAGTAGAAAATGGCAAGCTGATCGGTATGAAATTCCAGAAAGTGGATGCCGTCTATGACGACAAGGGCAAAAGAAAATTAATCCCAACCGGCGAGCCGGACGTTTTTATAGAAGCAGACGAGGTTTTGATTGCCATAGGTCAGGAAAACAGCTTCCCGTGGATAGAAAGGGACATAGGACTTGAGTTTAACGAATGGGAAATGCCTACGGTAGATAAGGTTACTTTCCAATCTACAAATCCAAGGGTCTTTTTTGGAGGTGATGCAGCCTTTGGACCGGAGAACGTTATCACGGCTGTGGCACATGGACACCAGGCAGCTGTATCCATGCATTTATTCTGCGAGCAAAAAGACCTTACAAAACGGCCTGCTCCGTTTACCAAGCTCTTCAGCACCAAAATGGGCATCCATGAATGGAGTTACGACAGCCCGGTAACCAACGACGAACGATTTTTGGTGCCTCAGGCAGAGAAATCCCTAACCTTGGTAGACAGAAAAAAAGAAGTCGAACTGGGATTTAACCTACCCACAGGCTTTAAAGAAGCCCAACGTTGCCTGAACTGTGATGTGCAAACGGAATTCACAGAGGACCGCTGCATAGAATGCGATGCCTGTATGGACGTTTGTCCCACTTCATGCATCACCTTTACCGGCAATGAACCGGAAGAAGACCAATTGAGGGAAAAATTACTGGTACCGGCGACCAATAAATCTCAGGATATTTTGGTGTCAGACACACTCAAGACCGGCAGGGTCATGGTTAAGGATGAAGATGTATGTCTTCACTGCGGACTATGTGCCGAAAGATGCCCCACCTCCGCCTGGGACATGCAACAATATTTTTACAGTGTAACAAAAGCAGGAAGTATATGAAGGAGCAACAAACCATTGCCCACCCTCAAGCAAGAGTAAATGATTTCGTAGCACGGTTTGCCAATGTCAACGGCACCGGCTCAGCAAGTGCCAATTTTCTATTTGCCAAAGCCATCTTCAGGATGGGAATTCCCGTCACCCCTAAAAATATTTTCCCTTCCAATATACAAGGGCTTCCTACCTGGTATGAGGTAAGGGTCAGTGAAAAGGGCTACCTGGGACGCAGAGAAGGCATAGACCTGCTCATAGCAGTCAATGCCCAAAGTATGAAGCAGGACATAGAAAGCGTCCATCCCGGAGGCTACCTGATGTACGACAGCACCAAAAAACTGCATACGGATATGATCCGGGGGGATATCCATTACTTGGGAGTCCCCATGATGGAAATGGCTAATGCAAACTACAGCAACCCAAGACAAAGGCAACTGTTCAAAAACATCATTTACGTAGGTGCCCTTTCTGTTTTGCTAAACATAGAGTTTGAGGTATTGGAAACATTGCTCAAGGAGCAATTTGCCGGCAAAGAAAAGCTGATAGCTCCGAATGTAAAAGCCCTGCAACTGGGAATGGATTATGCAAAAAAGCATTTTGACTACCCCCTACCCATAAGACTGGAAAGAAGAGACCTCGTCAAGGATAAAATCCTGGTGGATGGAAATACAGCCTGTGGACTGGGTGCCGTATATGGTGGAGCAACGGTCATGGCTTGGTACCCCATCACCCCTTCAACTTCTGTTGCAGAGGCATTTGAAAAATTCGCAAGCAAATACCGAGTAGATCCCGAAACAGGAAAGAAAAACTATGCCATCGTTCAGGCTGAAGATGAACTGGCAGCCATGGGAATGGTCATCGGTGCCAACTGGAATGGGGCAAGATCCCTGACAGCCACAAGTGGCCCGGGGGTCTCACTAATGAGTGAATTTATAGGTCTGGCTTATTTTGCAGAAGTACCTGCCGTATTGGTAGATGTGCAAAGGGCTGGCCCCAGTACCGGCATGCCCACAAGAACGCAACAGTCGGACATTACCATCGCCGCCTATGCCTCCCATGGGGATAGCAAGCACCCTTTGTTATTCCCCTCTACTCCCAAAGAGTGTTTTGAAATGACAGCTACCTCCTTTGATCTGGCAGATCGCCTTCAGACCCCCATCATACTGATGACAGATCTGGATCTGGGCATGAACGATCATATGAGCGAGCCATTTACATGGGATGCTGAAAAGAAATATGACAGAGGAAAAGTATTAAACAGGGAAGAG
>NZ_CAXBOC010000092.1:0-13289 GCF_963976465.1 uncultured Cyclobacterium sp.
CTAACAAAATCTCCCTGATGAACGTTTTCTCATGGAAATGAATTGACCTTGTAATCCCGATCTCACCTGACTGGTTAATTTTTCATTATTCCCACTGTTCATTTTTGGCTTGACCCAAAAACGAACCAAAAAGGTCAAGGCTGTCAAATCTTATTTCAAATGATGGATTAGGTTTAGGGAAAATAGATCATTAGCGTATCCATCATTTGATTTTTGGCGCTGAATTTCGGGCTTAAAATGAGTGGATCTCCTTATTGGAGCTAACTCATTTTTTTAACGCCCTCCATGCATCTCCAAAAACCATAAGCTTTGAAGGCCGAAAATACCTGAAATAACATGCTGTCATAAAAGAGTTTCTTTGTCGAGATTCAATGAAACACCTAAAACTATCTAGCCAATTGGACCATTAACCTAACTAGCAACTCTCCCTGTTAAAACAAAATTTTGATCTTTACGATAACCGTAAGCCCCTTTAGGGATGACATGATATTAGTCGGTGGATTTTTACCGCAACAATGCTAACAAAATCTCCCTGATGAACGTTTTCTCATGGAAATGAATTGACCTTGTAATCCCGATCTCACCTGACTGGTTAATTTTTCATTATTCCCACTGTTCATTTTTGGCTTGACCCAAAAACGAACCAAAAAGGTCAAGGCTGTCAAATCTTATTTCAAATGATGGATTAGGTTTAGGGAAAATAGATCATTAGCGTATCCATCATTTGATTTTTGGCGCTGAATTCCGGGCTAAAAATGAGTGGATCTCCTTATTGGAGCTAACTCATTTTTTTAACACCCTCCATCCATCTCCAAAAACCATAAGCTTTGAAGGCCGAAAATACCTGAAATAACATGTGGTTATAAAAGAGTTTCTTTGTCGAGATTCAATGACATACCTAAAGCTATCTAGTCAATTGGACCATTAACCGAACTTGGAACTCTTCCTATTAAAGCAAAATTTTTATCTTTACTATAACCGTAAACTCTTTTAAGGGTGACTTGATTATAGCCGGTGGCGTGAGCCACCGGATTGGAAATCCAACGTTCATTGATTTTGGCGGTATTGTTGCCATTTCCGCAACAATGCTGACAAAATCATGACGGCACAGTCTTTTACCGAAATCCTACATTAACCATTATGCCAACGGAAAACCCCGGTAGGGGTGGTATTTTTGTAGCCGGTGGCATGAGCCACCGGATTGGAAATCCAAAGTCAATTGATTTTGGCGGTATTGTTGCCTTTTTTCTGCAACAATGCTGACAAAATCATCATTTGAAATTCGAATTCAATTGTCTCTGACAAATGCATTTTGGGAATCGCCTACCCATCTGTATTTGTACAAGGTCGTACGCTGTAATCCCTCATCGTTTTTTCCATTTTGGGAAATATAAAACAAACCATCTCCTAGAGGCTGCAAGCCCGTCGCTCCCCATTTAATATGCCAACCACGAATACCTGTATCAAGATCCTTAGACCCGGCTTGTAGCAAAGACAATGTCTTGACTTTTATTTTTTTATTGTCGGAAGAGATGCGGCTATTTATAGGCTTTTGATGGCCATCAATAACGAATAAATCATAATTAGGAAATTGGGTTTTATTTCCCTTATATACCGCCGCAAACAAATTCCCCGTATGTGAATCGTAGGCTAAATTTTGGATACCATAACGGGTATTTCCCGTTTTTATAAAATACTTCCCTTTTGGTTTTTTAGGACCGGAGGTATGCAATTTATCTTGCGATAGCTGCTTAACATATTTACTCCAATTTGAGACATCATACTTTAATATTACCTGATGGTCATTGTCATCCCTTTCTAAATCACCATAAATACCATAGGCAACATACAAATATTTTTTATCAAGATTAGAGCTGCCTATGGAAGGGGCGAAGGTAAGTCCATCGATTCCTGAACAGGCAAATCGGTGCAATATAAAGTTGTCACCTACAGCTACCTCAGCTTCGTAATCTTGCACAACCTCCGCTAAATATACTGTACGCAACAAATCCTCCGTTTCGGCATTCATATTTTCACGTATGATTTTGGACCCCTCAAAAATGGCAATATAGAAACCATTAACTCCAGCATTCTCTTCCTTTCCCAAAGTCTTTTTGATCCCTTTACCTATCGCATCATTTTTATACTCCAAAGAACCGTAGATTTTACCATCTTCATCATTGAAATCTAAATCGCCCAGGTGACCGATAAAACCGCTAACACTTCCTACCGTTCGGCCAGAAAGATCCATTTTAATCAACCTATCTGTAAAAGAAAGGTAAATGAATCCGTTTTTCTTATCCAAAGCCATGCCTTGTACATGCATTTTGCCCTGATCTCCTGAAGAGAAAGCATCGGGCCAATGACTTGGGGTTTTAACTTCTTGGGCTTGTGTATTCCCTAATATTAAAATAAAAAAGAAGGAGAATAGTAATGTTTTTTTCATTGGTATAGGTAATCTGTTTCTTTGTGCTGTTGACTTTCTTTTGCTCTTGGGAAATAAGCCCATAGCTTTCCTTATATAAGAATTATTTTCAATAAATGGGATCAAAACGAATGGAATAATTGAAAATCAATATACCACTTATTTTAACAATATTGAGTTGAATTTTTATTGACAAAGTAGTATTCTTAAATGCTTTATCATCATTACTAAGAGAGTTTAAATTAGGGTTACCAGGGCAAGATGTGTTAATTTTTAAGGCCCTACAATTATTTATAACTAGGTGATTACCTTGTTCTTACTCTTATTTTTTAATTAAGGTCAAATTTATTAAATGAAAGTCAATACCAATCAAAAGGTATTTATAGCTATAGGCTAAGGCAAACTTTTATATTAGGACTGATTATATCCCTTCATTGGGATGAACGGCCTTTTGAATTGATAAGTATTTGATTAAACTTGCCCTCGAATACCTAATTTGTGTTGAATCAATTAATAATAAACCAAGAAAATAAATGAATTGTAAAAGAATAACTTTAATTCTGTTATTGCCGGCAATGTTGCTGACAGCTAGTACCTTGCAAGCCCAGGTGAAAAAAGTAAAACATGTGGTATTGTTGGGTTTGGACGGCTTAGGTTCTTATGCCTTCCCCAAAGCAGAAATGCCCAACTTAAAAAAGATCATGGAATCAGGAAGTTATAGCCTGAAAGCCAGAACGGTTTTGCCATCATCAAGTGCTGTAAATTGGGCTTCAATGTTGATGGCTTCAGGTCCTACTGCCCATGGATATACCGAATGGGGTAGCAAAACACCTGAAATTCCATCTGCCAAAATTGGCAATTACGGGATTTACCCTTCCATATTTGGCCTGATTAGGGAACAAATGCCAAAGGCCAAGACTGCCGCCGTTTTTAGTTGGGGTGGTATTGAATACTTGCTAGAAAAAGGAGCCATAGATATAGTTACCCATGTAGATGGAGATGATTTATGTACGCACAAGGCTGTGGAAATAATTGTTGAGGAAAAACCAAATTTTATGTTTATCCACCTGAATGAGCCTGATGGCGTAGGACATGGGATTGGACATGATACTCCGGAATATTACGCGGAACTCAAAAATATGGACAAAAGAATTGGGCTTATTTACCAGGCCATTGAAGAGGCGGGCATTGCTGATGAAACCATCTTTATGTTGTCTTCAGATCATGGCGGAGTCGGAAAAGGCCATGGAGAAAAAAGTCTTGAAGAAATATATATCCCTTGGATTATTGAAGGTAGGGGTATAAAAAAGAACCATGAAATCTCGGACTTGATCATGACCTATGACACTGCTGCCACCATCGCCTGGATATTTGGTTTGGAGATGCCACAGGTATGGAGAGGAAAACCTGTTTTGGAAAGCATTAAATAAATAGGTCATTTAAAAGAATATTGAAAATTTGTTGAGAAAACAAAAACCAATGTTTTAACTCTTTTGGTCTATTATAAAATATAATTACAAAATCTAAGGCAATGAAAATATTTTAAACATATACTTATTGTATTTATCTCAATGTATGTTTATTTGTATTTATCAGTTACTATTATAGGGTAAGCTGGGTGTGGATTTTCCAAATAAGCCAAATTCGATTTAATTTTGCACCTAAATATTACCATTTTGAAGCCCATGAGAATTGTCTTTGCTCTATTTGTTATTAGTAATTTTCTCTTTAGTTGTACTCCCTCTCAATCCGAAAAAGCTGCCATTGAGGCCCCTCAGTGGGAGGAAATAGAGCTGGTTTTTACGGCTGCCAATACCTATAACAATCCCTATACGGATGCAGAAATGTATGCTGAGTTTATAGGCCCTGAGGGACAAAAACTACGCCGACCTGCTTTCTGGGATGGAGGGCAAAACTGGAAAGTTCGCTTTGCCTCTCCTGTTGCTCAAGGCGAATGGAAGTGGCATACCCTCGCTTCTGATAGCAGTGATACCGGCTTGCATGGACAAGAGGGAAGACTAAAAAGTGTGGCCTACACCGGGAATAATCAATTGTTAGGTCATGGGCTTTTGCGCATGTCTGAGGGCAAACGAAATGTGGTGCATGCGGATGGTACGCCTTTTATCGTGGTGGGTGATACACCTTGGGCCATGCCCTGGAGATCTACCTATGAAAATACGGCCCATTACGCCAAAAATCGTAGCGAAAAAGGTTTTAATACCGCTTTACTTATGACCATTCAGCCTGACAAAGGAGTTACCGGCCCCAATGCTCGGGATACGGATCAAGGTTTTGCTGTTGCTTTTTCGGATTTGCCTCAGGGCCATATCAATCAAATCAATGCAGATTATTTTCAATACATGGACAGCCTTATAGGTATGCTTGTTGCCCATGAAATTGTACCGGTCTATCAACCTGTCTTTCATGGTTTTGGGTGGAAAGGACAAGAGGTATTGGGCAAGAATGTTGATCCTGTTGAATATGCCCGCTATTGCAAATACTTGGTGGCTCGTTATGGTGCTTGGCCTGCCATGTGGTTGGTAGGGGCAGATGGAATGGGTAGAGAAATAGGCGTTAAAGAAGGGGGCGAAGCAGTAGAAGCTTGGGATGCTTACCAACAGCCTACCGGCATTCACTACAATCCTTTTGATGATTTTATCCCTGAATGGGCTGATCCGGACACCTATGAAATACATTACAATAAAGCCTATCAGGATGCCGAATGGCTGGACTTTCAGTGGGCACAAACAGGACATACTGCCCAGAAGATTTATGATAAAGTAGAGCAAATGTATGAGAACAAGCCTATCAAAGCAGTGGCCAATGGAGAACCGACTTATGAAGGAATAAGAGATCCGGGAAATGGTTCAGGCTGGTGGCAGGGAGAAGAGGCATGGATGCAGTTGATGTCAGGAGGCACCATGGGCGTTGTTTACGGTGCTGGTGGCATGTGGCAGTGGAAAGTGAGTCCTGATGAAGTAGGATGGGCCGCATGGGCAAATTCTGAAGTATCTTGGCGAGAAGCTTTGAACCTGGAAGGTAGTCGCTATGTGGGATTTGTAGCACGTGCCTTGGAGGGCATGCCTTTTACAGATATGGAGAGGCGAAAAGATCTGGCAGGAGGGATGCATTGCTTGGCAAAAGCTGGTCAGTTCTATGTAAGCTATCTCAACGAAGGTGGAGAAATAACCCTAAGTGAGTTAACACCTGAAATGCCTTACCAATGGTTCAATCCGAAGACAGGAGCATTTTTGCCAGCAGCTTCTGTGACTGAAACTGTTCAGACCTTCACTGCCCCAGACAATGAACCTTGGGTATTGCTTGTTGGTCAAAGGGAAAATATTTAAATTGACTATTACCTGTTTTGATTTCTTAATTTGTACCAATAAAATTTATACTAGTGAGACAATCAGTATTTATCGCACTCCTTTTGATTATGGGTTCCTGTGCCAATCAAAAAACCAAAAATGAATTTTGGAATGATGGCAAAGCGGTTTTTGAGTTAAGAGAGATTTTTGTAGGAGAGCGTTTTCCCAATGTGGTGACGTCCAAGGATGGTTCTGTTGTAGCTACTTGGGGAAATAAAAGTTACCAGGTACGCAGGAGTGAAGATGGAGGAAAAAGCTGGCAACCAATCATTACCCTTGCCGAGCCCGGTTTTCAAGGAGGAGGAGTCATTGTGGACGAAGAAAAAGGAGATATTTTGGCATTTGTAGAAGAAGGTCATCCCATTTCCCCTTTTAAAATGTACAGGAGCAAAGACAATGGGAAAACATGGGCAGCTGAAGAAACAAGCCTAATAAGAGACAAGAATGGAAATGTACCTTCCATGCACATGAATGAGCATGGCATTACCTTACAATTCGGTGAAAAGAAAGGCAGATTGATTCGGGCAACCCGCAATTATGATGGAGGAAACAACAAGGAATTTTGGCCCAACCATTATACCAATGCCATTTATTCTGATGATGCAGGTAAAACCTGGCACACAAGCGCCCCTTTTCCTGCCAATGGAACAGGCGAAGCCACGCTGACAGAACTTTCCGATGGAACCATCTACTACAATTCCCGCCGGCACCTGTCCACCGATGGCTTGAACCCAAGAATGAGGCATATTGCACATAGTACAGATGGGGGAGAGACCTGGGAAGGCCTATACGTCAGTGAAGAATTGCCTGATGGAGACCAAAGCGGGGATTACGGCTTGATGGCAGGCTTGATTAGACTGCCAATCGAAGGGCATGATGTGTTGCTATATAGCAATATAGTATCCAATGACGGCAGAAACCATGGGACCGTCTGGGCCAGCTTCGATGGTGGCAAAACCTGGCCGGTAAACAAACTGGTAGAAGGCAAGTTTGCCTATTCATCCATGACCGCCGGAAGGGCCGGTACCCCAAGCGAAGGATTGATTTACCTATTCTTTGAAGGGGAAGGCGAAGATCCAAAAGGCTACTCAGGTAAAATGGCCATTTTCAACCTTGCCTGGCTTACGGATGGTAAGGATTGGGAGGCGTTTTTGGACAATTGATAATTATTAATGGTTAATTATATAATTATTGATTGTAATGATTACGTTAAATCCGCAAACCTTCCGGGTTTTGTTGATCATCAGCCTGATATTAAAATTAGACGAGTGAAACCTGGAAGGTTTTATTTCTATTGGAATCAATTGATTAGCAGGTACTAAAAACTATATCCTTTCTGCATATAGCATGATTATTAGGGTGGGCTCGGTACAATAGAACGACTGGCTGTAATTCTTGCAGTTTATCACTCACACCGTTTGATTGGGCTTTTAATAGGCTGTTTTTGGTGGTCAGTACATCAGTGTAATTCGTCGATGAAGAATACTCTAAAAGCGCTTGGGTAAAGTTGACAGATTTTTCCAATGTCAGTTGGTGAAAGATGTGGTAGATGACAAAGCAAAATATACCGATTGGAGCAAGCGGGACTGCTCCAATTGAAGGTAGACTTGATTATATTATTGGACGAAAATGATTACCCTCCTGTGAACAGGGATGAGGTATACAAAGAGATCTTTGAACAAGCAGAGAATTTTAATAAGTATCAGAGGTGAGCGTAAATTGGGTATTATAAAACAGTGTTAAAAACAATCTCAAATATCATAGGCCAATATTTCCTCCATATTATAATATCTCCTCATTCCAATGAGACCCGAAAGCGGTTAAAGACATTGTAATCTTTTTTTGATGTTTCTTCTCAAAAATTCTAAGCTTTTTCAAACCTTTTCAATTTTGGATTATTGCGCTCGAATTCTTTGATGGCTAGCACCATGTCATATTTGTGCTGCATTTTAGTCCACATTTCGGCGCTTCCACCAGAAACGGTCTGAATTCGGAGTGCGATATTGGGTGGGATGCCGCTTTTTTTATTAACAATTTTTGGTGTAAAAAACTTATATAAACGGAATGGAACATCTAAAATCAAGGAAATTTTTGTTTACCAATGATCCTAACTATTCTGACCTGATCCTCTACTGTGAAGAATATGGTATGTGAGCTATGAACACAATATCTATAACCTTTACGAATAGAAGTTGCCAAAGGGTACATTTCAGGATTTTCGGCAATCCTAATAAACGTATTCTCTAGCGATCCATGGTATTTTTCAGCCTGGGTAGGACCAAAAGCTACTTGACCATAAAGATAAATTTGAATAAGGTCATCTTCTGCTTGGCGGGTAAGAACATAATTCATTGGCCATTTTTTACCCTTTGTTTAGCCTCTGTAAGAATTTCAGCCATAGATTTATTCGATAGTCCACTATTTTCACCCTTTATAAGCTCATTCCTTAACAATAAACGCTCCTCTTCTTGTTCTCTTTGTCTACGAATCAGGTCGTTGATCAATTCACTTTTACTGGAGAATTCATTCTCTTCAATTTTTTGTTTCATCCAACGGTCATTCGGTTCATTAACAGAGATAGTTTGTCTAGCCATTTTTTTGTGTGTTTATGGTGTAATAATACACCATATTTAACGAGTATACAATGCATCTTGTTTATTTTGTACCCTATTATTGAATGTCATTTTATAAAAATTCCAACTATACCCTATAACCTTAAAAAATATCCTAATTCAGTTCGGTTACTTATGTTGGCCGGATATAGATGATATTATCAGCATCCTTATAAAGGACCTCTCCAAGTATATGAAAGTGTTGCAAAGCTTTTTTCCAATCCATCAAAATTAGGCTATTATACAAACAGTATTTTTCTTACCGGAACTTGAAATTATAAAAGCTGGATTTAAAGAATAGAACTACCTAATTCACATACACCTGAATACTGTACTATTGCCAACCTTCACCTAGGGCTCGGTACAACAGAACGACTGCCTGTAATTCTTGCAGTTTATCACTCACTCCGTTTAATTGGGCTTTTAATAGGCTGTTTTTGGTGGTCAGTACATCAGTGTAATTCGTGGATGATGAATACTCTAAAAGCGCTTGGGTAACGTTGACAGATTTTTCCAATGCCAGTTGGTGAAAGATGTGGTAGATGACAAAGCAAAATATACCGATTGGAGCAAGCGGGACTGCTCCAATTGAAGGTAGACTTGATTATATTATTGGACGAAAATGATTACCCTCCTGTGAACAGGGATGAGGTATACAAAGAGATCTTTGAACAAGCAGAGAATTTTAATAAGTATCAGAGGTGAGCGTAAAGTAGATATTATAATACAGTGGAAAAAAATCTCAAATTTAAATAGTTTCCAATTAATTGTTGTTAACCTTCAATTTTGATTTCTCCCAAGTTATTGAAGTCCTGGTCAGCAAAAAGAAATACTTCAAAAGTTGATGGATCTCTTTTTTCTTGGCCAAAAAAATAATGCTTGTCACAAAGATGCAGGCTGGCTGTAATTCCTCTTTGGTATTGTTCTTTTCAAATTGTTCATCGGAGAAAGTTATTTAATAAATAAAAAATGATCATAGCTTACCTTTTAATTGGAAGGGTAAAATAAAAGGTGCTTCCTTTTCCCGGTGCTGAGGTGACACCAATGGTGCCGCCATGTGCTTCTACAATTCTTTTACAAGAGGAAAGGCCTATGCCTGTACCCGATATGGTCTTAGATGTATTCAGCCGTTCCATAAAACCGAAAATTTTATTTTGTTCTTTTTGCTCAATGCCCATACCATTGTCTTTAATTCTGAAGGTGTAATAAGTATCCGTTTTTTCCCAAGAAACGGTTACAATTGGGTCTGCTTCTGATCGGTATTTTATCGCATTGGAAAATAAATTCTGGAATAGCCGTTCCAACTGAATTTTAATTCCCGCTACCTCAGGAAGTTCCGGAATATTGAATATTGCCTGATTTTTGCGTACCGCTTCATCCAAAGTTCCAAGAGCTTCCAAGCAAATTTCATTCAGATGAATCGGTTCAAATTTGCTTGAATTATCCTCTATGCTTGAATATTCCAGCAAATCATTGATCATCATTTTCATGCGGTTGGTATTCACCGTAATTAAAGAAAATAACTCATCCCTATCCCCATTCGGCTCCACTAAATTTTCGTCTTTTATTAAGGCAACAATACTTTCAATTGTATTTAAAGGAGCTTTCAGGTCGTGAGAAGCAATATAAGCAAACCTTTCCAGGTCTACATTGATCTGTTTCAGTCGGTTGGCATTTTCTTCCGCTTCTTTTCTTGCTTTAATTAATTCCTTTTCAAAATTTTTCCGTTGTGTAATGTCAAGTACTGAAATTCTGTAAACCAGAGCATCAGTGGGGTCTCTTTGAATCTTTTTGAAATTGATTAGCGCAGGAAAGCGTACTGTTCCTTTTCCTTTTAATTCAAGATTGATTTCGGAAACCTCTCCCTGCATTTGCAATAAAGGCATTACTCGTGATTCAAAGAAAATTTTTTCACCTACTCCTAATAAATCCTGAAAAATGATATTTTTTAAAGTCTCATCACGCTCGAAATCCAACCAATTGAGTAAGGTGTTATTTATATTGATAATTTCACCAGTTACCAAAATGGTTAAATAGCCGAAAGGTGCGTTTTGATAAAGGTCTTCCGTATGCTCTGTATAATTCCGCTGTTCCAATATTAAGACTTAAGATATGATTTTATAGCCGCTATCGTTTTTTCAGGTGCCGTAAGGTGGGGGCAGTGGCCGGAGGCTTCAAGCAGCATATATTCGCCATTTTGTAAGTTATTATATACATACTTCCCAACCTTCACGGGTGATATGGTATCTGGGTGACATTGAATAACCAACCCGGGAATGCTCATCTTGTTAAGGTCTAAACGATTATCTCCTAAAAAAGTTACTTTAGCAAAATGTTTGGCAATATCCGGATTCATGTTACAAAAACTATTGTGCAGTTCCTTTGAAAATTCAGGTTTATCAGGGTTTCCTACAATTATTGGCGTAATAAAACTCGACCAGCCAAGATAGTTGCTTTCGAGTGTTTCGATAAGCTCATCAATGTCACTTTTTGAAAATCCTCCAAAGTACTCCTCATCATTAATATAACAAGGTGAAGGTCCGATCATTATCATGGATTTGAATAAATCAGGACGTTGAGTTGCTGCCAATAAACCGATAATGCTACTTACAGAATGGCCTACAAAAATCACCTTTTCAAGCTCCAGGTTTTCAATCAATGAAATGACATCTTCGGCATAACCATTGAGAGAATTGTATTTTTGATAATCATAATGACTTTCATTAGAATTACCGGATCCTACATGGTCAAAAAGTACAATGTCATAATCTTCTTCAAATGCCGGAGTTATAAATCGCCACATATTCTGGTCGCAACCATATCCGTGAGCAAAAAGGATGGCTTGATTTCCTTTACCTATCCGTTTTACATTGTTCTTATTTATTATGGCTTTTTCCATCTGCCATTTTGTAACAAAAATCGGGCTATTTTAGCAATTTAGGCCTATTTTGATAAAATAAATCTTTCAAGTTTTATCAAAGAGAACGGACAAGTCTAAGGTATTGATTGTCCTAAGAAATTAGTAATTTAGCTACCTTCTTGAAAATCACCATCTATACAGCATTAATGGTTATTTAAGTACCTTAAATAAATTCTATTATTATTTACTGTTCCTATAAAAGCATGTTCAAATTGTCCTTGGATTTAGTGCTTAAGGAATTTGTTGCCTTACTAATGTCCGCCTAAAAAAGGGCATTTTGCCCCTATAGTAAACAACCTGAAACCTACAACTAAATGCTTGAAGGCTGAGATAAATTTGGGTGTAAATAAAGCAAGAAAGATAAGGGAGTATCTACCTCATAGAAGTAGCTTTTAATGATCAACTTAATAATTGTCCGGACTTAGGCAGTGGGAAATAGGCAAGACTTCAACAAGAAAACGAAAGCCATGGAGTAATCGCTTTTACCTAAGTAATAATGGTTTTTATAATGTACTTAAACATTATAAAAAATTAACATAAATCATTGAAAATAAGCATTATAAATAATTTTATATAAAGTAAATTTGATGTTTTTTTTTGGGTCTCTTCAATATACAATGTGTTATTAATTTGAATACTTAAATTGAAAATATTTACTTGAATACATTAAACTAAAGAAAAATTCTAGGCAAGCTTTTTAATCAAATGCCAAAATAAGGCAAAACCTTTTCCTCTATTTTAGCAATTGACTCACTTACCGGAGTTTCTGATTTGCGCAAGTGCAGTGCCATATGATTCACGCCGATTTCTTCGTAGGTTTTAAGCAACTCCGTTAAATGATTCACACCAACCCCACCACCAAATCGATGTGGTCTAAATTCAGCATTGTCATCTTTTAATAGGTTTAAGTGGAATGCCGAAATGTATGGCTTGCAAGCTTGATCGGCATCATACAAAGCTTCGCACCATTTCTTTTGATTTAGATAGGTTTCTTCAGGTGTCTTGGGATAATTAAACCAACCATTCGCATTTTTGGCAATCCACTCCATACTTTGTCCCGAATACCCTGCTATTACCAAAGGAATTTTGTTTTTTGGTTTAGGGTAAACAGCTACATCTTGGTTTAAAAACGGATAAAATTGGGATAAATCACTTTCCGTTTTCCAAGCTTCTTGCATTATTTTCAGATGTGCTTTAAACAACTTTGGTCGCTCTTGGTAATTGATACCATACATTAGGAACTCCACAGGTCTATCGCCCAAACCTAAGCCTAACAAAAGTCTGCCATCACTTAAATTTTCGATGGTGGCAGCGGCTTTTGCTAATTTTATAGGTTGTTGTAATGGCAATACTATGGCAGCCGTACCCAACAAAATGTTTTTGGTAGCAGCAGCTAAATAACCCAAGTACGGTAAGGTGTCAAACAACTGTGCACCATCACCAAAATTGGGGTCGTACACAGGAACATCACGCATCCATAAGGCTGCGAACCCTGCTTCGTCAATTTGTTTTGCCAATGCTAAATGGTTAGAAATATCAGGTACGCCAAAAGGTCTGTTGTCTTCTAAACGTTTGCGATTTCCTTCGGTTGACCAATCATTGTCTAAAGGAAACTCTATACCAAGTGTCATTTTACCTGGTTTGTATAGTTTATCAAATGAATTCATAGTGTGTTTTAATTAAATTCATCAGGCATCCGATAAGACGCCTGATGAATAATGTGTTTAAGTATTCCAGATACTTTCTGTAGTGTATGTTCGCTTTATCAATTATATTTTTTCTTTTTTAAATAGGACGAGAGTCAATAAGAACCCTACGATTACTAGAATACCACCTACCCAAGGAGTAGCTTCAATACCTAGGCTAGATTCTACAACTATTCCGCCTACATAAGCACCTATAGCAATACCGACGTTAAAAGCAGCAATGTTTAATGCAGATGCTACGTCTTCGGTTCCTGGCAA
>NZ_CAXBOC010000093.1:0-13247 GCF_963976465.1 uncultured Cyclobacterium sp.
TCTGCTTGGTTGGATTAAAGATTAAGAAGCAAAACAGTAAGGATCAAATAGATTATAGGGTCAGGTATTTCCAAAAGGTAAAAACAACCTAAAAATTCCGCTTAAACCATCAGAAAAGTGGCCATAATCAGCTAATAAAACAAAAGAGGGGAAATCATTCGCCTTATAAACCTACTTCACAATACGATGATCTGAACCCTGAACATGATCCCTGAACCTGTGGGCCCCTGAGCGGAGTCGAAGGGTGCCGAAGAGTGGCGAAGGGTGGCGAAGGGTCTAAGGGGCCTAGGTTGTCCCAGAATTTTCCCGTATATCGATATCAAAACGCTCTACAGCTACACTTCTCGAAGCTACTATGAGTTCTCGTTTATCCAAGGTGATATTTTGAGCTGTCTCTACACAATTTACCGAAGCTCTAATTTGTCAGGGTTTTGTCTTGGATCCCAAACTGTTAGTATATTTATTATTTCTCCGTCTACCTCGTAGAAGATTAAATAATCTCGGACTAATTTCTGACGAACATTTTCAATGTCCGTTGACCGACCCATTTCTGGAAAAGTGGCAATCAGCTCTGTGGCGTCCTCAAACAAACCAATTAATTTTTCACTAAAGGATTCTGATTTGTTTCGGTTAGTCCAATACGCTATTATTTCTTTGAATTCCCTTTCGGCTAGAGGAGACCATTTTATTTTTTTAGCCATTTACGCACATTTTTGAAAACTTCTTCAGAATCAATTCCTTCTCCTTTTTCGATTTGTTTTCTGGCTTCAGCTATTTCAGCTTTTTGTTTTTCATTTGTCACATAAACCGGATCGTCAAAGTCAACCTTAAGAAGTCTATAAATTTCATCAATGATATCCTTGTCATGGATTGATTTAATTTTTTCGATAAGCCTATTTTTATGTTCGTCAGTTACCATAGTCTAAGATACTTATTTTTTTGTAATAAGTTGGAGAATATTCACTAGTGTAAGGCTTACTCAGTAGAGTAGCGCCTGATAGCCTACTTTATTAGTACCTATAAAGATAATAATAAGATGTAAACTATCAACGCTCCCTTGATCAAACCATAGCCTGTTATATACAGTAAGGTTTTACCTCATCTGGCTTACCGATAGCCTTCTTTATTTGCTTTTCACCTGCATCTACCCAGAATAGATATAATCTATCTACAACCACTTCCCTCCTATGACTCCGGTAGACCATTGCAATTCACATTGCTATTAATTTATGCAATGTTCTAGGGTTTTCCCGAAAAATCGTGATCAAAACGCTCCTCAGCTACCGATACATTTCTCGATGTTACTATGGTTTCACACTTATGCATTTTAGCTTGGACATTTGAGCATTCCGAGCTTCAGCGAACCCCACACAGTCGGAGCTCTTCTAAATGATCAGCAAATTATTTAGGTAGGGTTTACAGTTATCGGATTACCTCTGTTTCGTGGCAGGCTAACGGCAAATGTCAAATGCATTTTAATACATTTTTCAAAACATTGTGATGAATATTGATTTTATAACCATTCATATTCCGGCTCAGGTAATCCCATAAATTCTTTGCTTGACAATACAATGCTGTCAATTTTATTTAATATTTCACGCAATTTAAAAGCATCTTCACTTTCAGAAGTAATGGTATTTATTGTTCAATTTATTACCTTCACTTGATTGTTCTTTGTGAATTTTATATGATATGAGGGGGAAGGAATCAATGCGATGTTACTTTTTGGACGAAAGTCATTCGGATAGGTAGAAATGTTATAAGTTTCAAACATTTTCATTAATTCACATAGACTTGCTTTGGGAATAAAGAAAGTTGTGTCTGCATAAAGATTCTCTTCTTTGAATAGAGCAATAAGTTTTCTTAAATTCCCCGTTTGACTGTCGTAGTTGTACGAGTTTTCACTTTCTTCATCAATTTCAAATTTGAAGTCGCAATTCTTATCATCGGTCGACATAATTTTTCCATCACCTCTCCCACAACTTAAAGTGGACAGAATGAAAATCGTTATTATTATAATTTGTCTCATCTTAAATGCACCACAACAATTGTATATATAAATGTTTAGCCTCCGATTTGAGTAATAACCTATGCTATCAACCACTTAGCCTTATTATTTATCAAATTAAGTGTTTCGGTCAAAGAATCTAAGGGAAAGACCACCTTTTTATTGGTAATGGCAATAAAAAGATTTTCCGGTTAGATCTGCTTGGTTGGATTAAAGATTAAGAAGCAAAACAGTAAGGATCAAATAGATTATAGGGTCAGGTATTTCCAAAAGGTAAAAACAACCTAAAAATTCCGCTTAAACCATCAGAAAAGTGGCCATAATCAGCTAATAAAACAAAAGAGGGGAAATCATTCGCCTTATAAACCTACTTCACAATACGATGATCTGAACCCTGAACATGATCCCTGAACCTGTGGGCCCCTGAGCGGAGTCGAAGGGTGCCGAAGCCTCGAGGGTTGGATAGGTCAACCGTCAGAATGCTCAGTTATTGACTAAGGATATTCCATTGACCAATATTCTATTTAGTATACCTACAAAAATAAAAAGACAAATTAGTGGAATTGAAATGTCCTGATTTATTGAATTTCCCTGTGGATCTTTTCTTAATTTATCTTTGCTACCAATAAAAGCGCCGAATACAGCCATAATTGAAAAGGGTATACAAATGGTGGCTAGTATGCTTAGGATATGTGGGATAGGAAATTGAAAAAGAGTAACAAGGACGATGCTTAATAGTAAGGGCATTAATATTAAAGAAACCGACCATTTTTTTCTATTGACTTCTACGGAGCCAAAATCTTCAATGGCATATCTTTCAAATTGTTTTGCAGATTTCATCAATATTATGGTAACAATTACTATAGCAATGATTGAAGTTATTACCTGAATTACCCATGGAATATTGAGTAGAGAAAATACTTTTCCTGTATCTCCAATGGGGATTAAAGGTGCTATCATTAAGTATCCAAAAAAAGTAATTATTCCAGTTATTCCAAACCACAAAACAAATAATGATATTGAAGATGATTCCATTTTCTTCGAAGCTTGATAAGCTAAAACTCCTTGTACTAAGGAAAATAGGGGGGCAATTCCAGCTATCATTATTTCATGGTTTTTTATACCATTGGTTTCGGAGAAAACCCTATTGTGATAGAGTGTAGCCTCATACCCTAAAATTACAGACATGATATAATGTGCTAATTCATGCAATATTATGGTGAGTAAAAAGCCAGTTGCTAATCCTAAGGTTGAATTGATGGTACTCTTTATCATCTATTTTGCATTTAACCTCTTGTGCCCAATTTGGTTCTGCTTGGATCCGGCGGGTTTTCGGAGCCATTCTCTTCCAACCTCCTCCTAACCTCTTAAAGATACTAATTTTTATTCTTACTCGGTACCGTCCGCTGTACCCCGGCTGGGTGTAGAATCCTCTACACCCTTTTATTCCTAACTTACTTTGAAGTTGAAATCTTTTTTATGCCATTTGCAAAGGCTTCTGAAAGACCTCCTTATCCAAGTAAACAAATGGACAAAATTTTGGGACCCCATCCAAATCAACGACACTTTATTCAGTTACTCGGGCAGCATTTATTTGTAATTCAATCAAGGATAGACTATTTCTAGTTATGGGAGAGGCTTATCAAATAAGAGATCAGGAGATGCCCTATTTTTTAACTTTCCAAGTGGTGGGATGGGCAGATGTGTTTTCAAGAAAAGTCTATCGAGATTTTATCTTGGAAAATCTGGCTTATTGTAGAAAGGAAAAGGGACTTTTCCTCTTTGGTTATGTCATCATGACCAATCACCTTCACTTGGTTGTTCAACAAAAAGATGCGAAATTATCAGGATGGGTGCGTGATTTTAAGAAATTTACAAGCAAGAAATTGCTAAAAATGATAATTGAAAACCCTCAGGAAAGCAGAAAGGAATGGTTGAAGATAATTTTTGCCTATCATGCGAAATTTAATAAAAGAACTGGGGAGATGCAATTTTGGACACATGAAAACCATGCTGTCGAACTTTATCGAACTGAAATGATTGAAAGTAGAATGAATTATATACATGAGAATCCGGTAAGGGCAGGAATCGTGGAAAAACCAGAGGATTACATGTGTTCGAGTGCAAGGAATTATGCTGGATTAGAAGGTTTGATAACCGTGGATCATTGGTAATTCCGTCCAATTCCAATTGCAAATTGGAAAGGATAGAAGGGTGTAGTTGCAAACCTACACCCAGCTCACGAAAGTATAAACTACACCTAGCGGGGGGCCAGTGTGGTCAATGTTACAGACTATTATCCCTTTGGATTGGCGATGGATGGTCGTAGCGTGCAGGATAGTAGTTATAGGTATGGGTTCAATGGACTTGAAGGGGACGATGAGGTAAAAGGTTCCAAAAGGAGCTATACGACCGAATTCAGGCAGTTCGACCCCGTCGTTGGAAGGTGGTGGGGTGTGGATGCCCTTTCAGATCAAATGCCACAATGGTCTCCGTATAATTTTGGATTCAATAGTCCTTTAAGGTATGTTGATCCTACCGGACTAGCTCCCGATGATTGGGTAAAGGACAGAAACGGAAATGTTAAGTGGCGTGAAAACGTAAATTCTGCCGAAGAAATTGATCCCTTGTCAGGAGACACCTACTTGGGGAAATCAGGGGTAGGGTTGGACGAGTCCTCTGGAAATACGCAATTTTTCAACAGCGACGGAACTATTGACGAAGGAGTAAGGTCTATGGCGGAGTTTACAGTAACCGCTTCGGGAACCTCCCACGGAAAGGTTATGAGTAATCCCGTTGTAAAAGAAATGAAAGCGAATAGTGCGAGAATTAGGAGCGAAGCCTTGCCATTTGCCAGGCACATGACTAGAAGTACAATTGATGGAATAGGATATACGGGAGCCGGGATATCAGCTGTAGGGACGGCAGTAACTCCTTTTATGCCCCATTTAGGAGTTGGGTTATTGGCAGTTGGAGGGTCGGTTTCTACTATCTTTGGTGTGGCAAGTGCTACTATGAATTTTGCGGAAGGGGATATTAGTGGAGGTTTTGGTGATGTTGGAATGATGGTGGTAGGTAAGTATGGTAGTACTTTGATAAAAAATATGAGAAACAGAAGGAGGATAATAAACTGGACGGAACAGGTTGTTCTAGAATATACCCTCGAATCATCATTGAATATCGCTGACGGCATAAGGGCGAATTTGCAAGATAAAAAATAAAATGGAGTTATTTTTAGGTATACTTATGTTGGGCATTGGGTTTCACCTTTACAATAAGGAATTGCGGAAGGATGAAGAAGGTACTTCAATATTTAACATGTACTGGAAAACAAAACAAATGGGTTTGGTTTATGTTCTCATTTTAGGAGGGTTAGCGATTCTTTTAAGATCCCTAGTAATTTGGATTAGTTCATTGTAAGAGATCACATTATTTAATTTTTCTTACACACCAAATACACATAAAGAGTAAAATATGGAATTTGAGTCTTTAATTTGGGGTTACCTTCCAATTTCAATAGCTTTAACTGTTGGTATTCTCTCTTTTCGATTGATACTAAAAAAGCAGCTACTTTTGAGTGTTTTTCTCTTTCTTATAATTTTAGGTAGCAAATCTTTAGCCGCTTATATTTTGGTTAGTATACTTGTAGGGGCATGGCCTTCCTTCATGCCTCATATAATTATTTCATTTTCAATCCTTTTGCTTTTAGTACAAAAATATTTGCATAGTAGGAGCCAATCAAAAATTAATGAAAAACCTTAACTTTACAGAGAAGGGATGAGAGTACGTTTCTCCAAGGCGATTTGACATACGAATTACTACGACTTTAGCAACAAGCTGAAGAATGTGGATGGTACGGAGACCGAAAATTACACTTACGATCAGATCGGCAACCTCATTAGCGACAATGCCGAAGGCATTGATAGTATCGCCTGGACGCCTTATGGTAAGGTGAGGGCCGTGTATAAGGACGACAACTCCGAAGTCCATTTCAGGTACGATGCCTCTGAGGACCGACCGTTAAGAAACAGTCTGGGAGACTGTTTTAGGGAGGGGCCAGGATGCAGGGGAGGGCATCGCGAAGATAACGGAAACGGATACGACCATTTATGCCCGGGACGCCTCTGAGGACTGAGCGTTAAAAAACAGTCCTGGGGACTGTTTTAGCGAAGGGCCAGGTGGCAGCGCAGGCATGGCTGTCTACAAAAACGACACCTTGATAGAACAATCAATCTATGGCAGTTCCCGACTAGGTTTAATGACGGCCACATCCAAACCAGGCTACCGAACCCTGGGAGGTAAAAAGTACGAACTGTCCAACCACCTAGGGAATGTTCTGGCCGTGGTAAGTGACAATATCCAGCTAGATCAGGATTCCACCTGGGCATCCGTCATTAACACTACGGACTATTATCCGTTTGGTTTGGCGATGGATGGTCGTACTGTGCAGGATAGTACTTACCGTTATCTCTATCAGGGCAAAGAGTTAATAGATGACTTAAGTCTAAATATTTACGACCATGGGGCACGTTTTCTAGACCCTACGATAGGCCGCTGGATGTCTCCGGATCCGCTTGCATACAACGCTCCTGAATGGAGTCCATATAATTCGATGTGGAACAATCCGGTATTAAATATTGATGCCGATGGCCGTTGGGCTAATCCTGTTGTTAATTCGCAAGGGGAGTTCCTAGGGTATGATGAACTCGGGGCAGGAGGAGAGGCAATCGTTTATGACGGTGAGTTTAAGGAAGGCATGAGCCAGGATGCTATTTTCAACAACGGGGGACAGTTTGCGAATGATTTTTTTACCGGAAGCAATTTCAGCATGGGTGATGTCATGGATTTTCAATCCAAGGCGAACCAATCGTTTAAAGATAAGAGAAACACAGAAGCAGTATTAGCTACAGGAGATTTAATAGGTGATATTTCTACGGGCCTGTCTTTTATGACTGGTGGAGCAGGAAGTGCCAGGGTAGCTGCAAGGAACGGGCTTATGGCCAGGGGTATGGGCAATCAAGCACTTACGGCCAGCCCAACACTTTTTAAAGCAACAGAACAGACGAGTAGATCAGCGGTTAAGAGGATCGCCCAGAGTATGAGTCAGATCGGTTGGCAGGGTGAGGCAATTCATGCATATAAATTAAAGGACGGAACATTTGCCATACTAAATGGACATCATAGGGTTCAAGCGGCTACAAGGGCAGGAATAGATGTCCAATATAAAGTATTGAATTTTACGGAAGCACAGTCTCTATATGGCTGGAAATCAGAAGCTGAAATTATAATGTCAATTATTAGATAATGAGTCAGGAAAGTTTAATAGAACTCATCAATGAATATTTAAGAGATGTTGACATATTTATGTCTTTACTCCGACAGAAGATTGGGGATAATCATCCCCTTGCATCTGTCAGGAATGGTTTGATTCCGAAAGAGGGTTCGTTAGAGGGGATTAGGTATAATTTTCATGGTAAGGGATGTAAGTTTGAGAAATCGGGCAGGATTGTAGAGTTTGATTTTGGTAGTGGCTTAAATCATGAAGGTTTTGATTTATGGAGGTTGGGCATTTATGCTCATAGTAGAACAAGTGACTTCCCCCAATATCAAGACCAAAAGATACTTGGTGATGATTTTAATTTAGCAGTTTTGAAAGGGTTGATTTATAAAAGTAAGGATGAGTTAGATTCTAATTTTTATTTGGGATCCAATTTCAAGAAATAAGCAAAAACCCGGACTTGCCGGGCTTTATTTATTTAGCGAAAGCTTTTTTGGTTTTAAAATTTTGGATGTAGGTATCAATGACGTTGAACAGGACGCTTTTGGTATCGGCATCCATTTTTTGTATGTCGTTGATACGTTCCACCGTCTCTTTGTCGTAAGAGGCGTTTTCCCCTTCCCCGATCAAAAAATCCACCGTTACACCAAAAGCTTTGGCCATCTTGGCCACCATCTCGATAGAGGGTAAGTTTTCGTTGCGCTCATACTTTCCTATAATCTCTCCGGCTGGGTGTAGAATCCTCTACACCCTTTTATTCCTGACTTACTTTGAAGACGAAATCTTTTATATGCCATTTGCAATGGCTTCTGAAAGACCCCCTTTAGTAAACAAATGGACAAAATTTTGAATATTGTTTGACTGAAATTTGAGACCCCATCCAAATCAACGACACTTTATTCAGTTACTCGGGCAGCATTTATTTGTAATTCAATCAAGGATAGACTATTTCTAGTTATGGGAGAGGCTTATCAAATAAGAGATCAGGAGATGCCCTATTTTTTAACTTTCCAAGTGGTGGGATGGGCAGATGTGTTTTCAAGAAAAGTCTATCGAGATTTTATCTTGGAAAATCTGGCTTATTGTAGAAAGGAAAAGGGACTTTTCCTCTTTGGTTATGTCATCATGACCAATCACCTTCACTTGGTTGTTCAACAAAAAGATGCGAAATTATCAGGATGGGTGCGTGATTTTAAGAAATTTACAAGCAAGAAATTGCTAAAAATGATAATTGAAAACCCTCAGGAAAGCAGAAAGGAATGGTTGAAGATAATTTTTGCCTATCATGCGAAATTTAATAAAAGAACTGGGGAGATGCAATTTTGGACACATGAAAACCATGCTGTCGAACTTTATCGAACTGAAATGATTGAAAGTAGAATGAATTATATACATGAGAATCCGGTAAGGGCAGGAATCGTGGAAAAACCAGAGGATTACATGTGTTCGAGTGCAAGGAATTATGCTGGATTAGAAGGTTTGATAACCGTGGATCATTGGTAATTCCGTCCAATTCCAATTGCAAATTGGAAAGGATAGAAGGGTGTAGTTGCAAACCTACACCCAGCTCACGAAAGTATAAACTACACCTAGCGGGGCAAAGACTTTCCTCCCTTATGAGAAGTCTTTCTGTTGATTAGTAAGGTTTCTTTCTTTTTTTCAAACTTCACTTCCTGCTCCTTTTGCTTTTCAGCAGATGCTTCAAAAGAAAGCAACTATTGGTTATTATTACCCTCAAAGCGTTCCCTTTTCTTTGCGAAGGCGAGCCGCTGGAACTTCTGGACAAGGGCTTTTAGGTAGGTAGCCTCCTCTCCTTTCTCACGAGTGATGCGCTCCTTGCCACCCTGAAGGGAAAGGAATGCCACTAAACTGGTAGACCTACACGAAACCGATTACATAGCATTGACCCTATCTGTTATAACCACCCTATAGTACTTCGCACTACTTACCAAATGGTAAAGGAAAACTGTTAAGTTGTGACTCCATTGTATAAATTTGCTATTTTGTGACATTGAGTCACAAAATAGCAATATTAAATAAGGTAAGCCTCGGGGAATTAAACCTAAATAGATTAAAACAAACGATATTTTATAACAACCATAGAAGAGTTGTAACTTAATTCTTTTCCCAATTTTGTGAAGTTATTATTAATATTATAAAAATCATTTTCATTATCCTTAAAATAATCAATTATAATTTCTGGTGAGACAATATCATAAATAAACTCATCAGTTATTAATTTTACGTTCAAATTACTTATTCCATAGTCTATATCATTTATTAATTTTTTACCACTGTACAAAATTTTTCTTTTTTTATCGTAAATAAAATTAAATTTACCATCTCCATTGTACTTTGATATGAGATACCTACTATTAACATGTAGATTTGCTCTATGATAATAATATCTTCGATGAGTATTTTTGTCATTCAAAACCGATGCTAAATCATTATCATATATTAAATCAAGAGGAAATTTCTTTGACCCAAAATCTAGAACATATTTTAACTTAATATAATTGGATGCATCAAAAGAATAAATTGTATCCATGAATGAAGATGAAAAAAAAACTTCATCATTAACTTTAGAGAGAATATTATAATCTGCAAACATTTGAAATTTTCTTTCAAAATATGCAGGTAACATAGGGTAAAAGCTATTGGTTTTTGAATTCCAATTATATAAAATCCTTCCCGATAATTGATCATTTATTAATTTATCGTTTAAATTTGATGGTATATGGACTATATAGCTATCATTTTCTAAGAATAATAATTTAGAAAAAATTATATCCTTATAAATTTCATCAACAAATTTTCCATCAAAATTATATCTAATAATCTTATTTAATGACAATATGTCAATTGTATTCAATTTTGAATTCACAGTTACATCTAATATCGAGTTATATTGGCCCGGCCCATCTCCAAAATCATCAATAATTACAAATTTTTTGCTAGTTTCATTATATATAAATACTTTACTCAGATCATGAAAGTCACAAATAATTAGGAAATCATTAAATGAAAGAACTTTATCAATTTTTGATATAAATAATTCATCGGGCAACACAAAATATTCTATCTCATTTACAAATGAAGTCAATCTTAGCTCTTTATTTTTTTCAATTTCAATTACCTCAATATTTTTTAATTCTTGATTACTGTCTTTTTCAGCACATGCAACTTGAATAAAAATCAATATATACAATATATTTTTCATGCTACTATAGAGTTTAAATTATATGATAAATTTAATAAATATCTAATATAAATACATTAAGAGAGATTTTAAGGGCGAATATTTTAGTTTTTTTGACCTTATTTTGTGAAACATTTTTAGAAAATTCTTATATGATTATATATGGATTTTTCCTTGAATATAACTTTAATTCTCAGTAACGATAGCTCCCTACTGAATTGCGGTATGATCTAAATCATACTTTAAATATTATAATGGGCAAGTAAACTTCTTTACTATTTTCATACGGACATTCTTGCACAAATTCATAAATTTAATTTTTATACATTTGTAATAACTTCAACAGTTAATATTTTAGATATATCTTTTTAAAATATTTGAATTATCACAATTCTCCTAAAATCAATTTAATGAATATTTGGTACTAGCAGAGTACTCATTTAAATATTTCTTCAATTTGCCAACAAACTCTTTTTCTTCATTTCTTCCCTAATATTTTGGTTATCATGCCCACCCTAATAGGATTTGTCTAACCTTGCCTTTTCCTCAATAGAAAATTTATGTCCCAATTCCACCGCATTTATTACTTTATGAAACTTAAGGTAGAAGATTTTTACGCAACCACAAATAAGAGGGCCAATTATATAGGTTGGTGCCTCTTTTATTTGTGCAAATACGATAAATGTCATAAAATACCTATCAAAAAGAGGATAAACTCGTAAAAATGAACGCCACCCTAAGGCGCAATTAAACCATATTTTAAGCAATTTCTGTTAAATTCTTTTATATGGTTAAAATAGGTTGTATGCCCATTTGTTTTATAAGTAAATAAAGATTTTTCCCAAATTTAAATAATATTCCTACCACAATCTATCGCTAAACAACCGTTACTAAAATTCGAGGATTGATACACAGAGATATATTTTTAATAAATTCAAATTGTATAGATAAAAACAACCTATTAATTACCTTTAAAATCATATTAGGTTTAATCAAACAACTGTAATTTATATTTTTTTTGTGAAATAAAAAACTAAATCTCTAAATTATTATTGCGTCCTAGTCAATAGCATCATTAATGTAAAATAAGCGGCTAGAGTAAATAATAATACTAGCTTGCTCAAATTATTAGAAAAATTGACTGACCAATTTACAAAACACTGTACAGTTGAGGCAGGCAGAAAAAAGATGTGAAGCCTTCGACGGCTAAACGAATTTCGTCCCCTTCAATTTCTGTTGTTGAATTAGGCACAAATCAAATAAAGGCTTTGTACGGATAAGGTGGCTTTGCATCCATCCTTTGCATTAGATTTTCAAAAATTCCTTATTCATTTTATGTTGATTGTACCTGTAAGGTATTCTCGTTGATGTAGGGTTGAAGGTTTCTAACAGAATGGTGGGTCACCCTCAGCCAGGCTTTGATCATCATAATCACCCGATGCATCTGCTTGAAGTTCTCTCCCTTCTTTCCTGATTTTTCACAGACCAATCTTTGGAAATAGGCCTCCCTACCCGTATAGCCAGCCCAGCAGTCAGTCTTTATCTCTGCGTCCTTATCGATGTGATCTTTCATAAATCCTCCAAGCTTCACCTTCCTGGAGGTTTTTATAACTCTTCCGTACCAACGGGAAACTCCACCTAATCCCTTTTCTATGCCCACCACCATGATTTTCTTTTTTCCCTCGTTTCTCCCTAAAGCTTTGTCGTCCTGACCGCCGACATAGGATTCGTCCACTTCTACTTTTCCCATCATGGGGAAGTTCTGGCTACTTTCCATCGCCTTCATCACTTTCTGCTTAAAAAGCCAGCAGATCTTTTGCCTGAGCTCGAGTTTGCAGCTTAATTCTCCTCTACTGACACCATTCTTATCTGTAGAAACATAATATACGATATAAAATGCTTTAAGAAGAGAGAATTTACAGTTGTGAAAAAGGGTCGCAGCTTTTGGGGACTCAAGCCGTCGATATTTGACACATTGTCTGTAAAATTCATTAATACCTTTACAATAGTTAGTATGTCTGCTTTTTTTGCAAACATATCCATCCTTTCACTTCATGTTAGCCAAATATTCATAACAAGATCTATCATCGGGAACCGGTCCTGAAATTCGAATATTGATAGACTCTTATACCTTTTCTCCATAAATTCAACGTTTCCTAGCAATATTGCCCTATTTATTCCATTTAAAAAGCGCCTTATTCAATTCTGTTGTTTTAGAGGAATCACATCGATAAGGAATATTGCTAACGACTTTGATTTTCTAAAGGCGATCTCTATCATATGGATAATTCAAATGCCTCCTCTAAACTCAGTATCAGCTACCATAACATGCGTAATGATTCTGGCCTATTCAATAACCTGTACTTTTCCCTGATGGAAAGTTTAAATAAACACGGATCCCTCAGATTGTTAAAATGAAAATAAAAACCTTTGAATCAGTCCTTGACTCAACAGCGATGATTTTATTGCTTTCGGTCCTTGGTTGGGAAAGGTTCCGAACCTTAAAGAAGGCGGTATACGCACGATAATAGATTATCGTAGGAAACTAATTCTTTATATGATCATTATATTAGGAAGTATAAAAGAAAAATAAGTGAATATAATATATCCTTGGATGAAGGCCTAGTAATATTGGCAGATATTACAGCGAATTCCCACGGTGAGCATTAGGAGCGGCAATGATGCGTATTTAGTATTCAGCCACAAGAGGAATCTTACTTTCGATAAATTCAGAGAAAAGAAATTATATAAAAAAAGAA
>NZ_CAXBOC010000094.1:0-13213 GCF_963976465.1 uncultured Cyclobacterium sp.
TGGACACATAAATTGACTCATCAGGTGGCAAGCTAAAGGAGACATTAGGTGAGGCACCTAGGAATTCTACTTGACAAAAATCAGCTTTACCTGGAAACAGTACTGGGTTTTTGAATCTCTTGATCATATTGGTAAAGATCTCCTGCCCCGAATTGATAAATACCTGTCCCCCTGTTTCCCGCAAATATTGAAATAGCTCAGTCTTGGTTTTTAACACCCCTTCTATTCCTCCCATGCCCTCCAAATGTGCCCTGCCTATATTGGTGATCAATCCATGGCTTGGCAAAGCTATCCGACACAATTCATCAATATCTCCCTGCTTGCTGGCCCCCATTTCTATTATGGCAATCTCAGTTTCCGGCTTCAAGCCTAATAACGTCAATGGCACCCCTATATGGTTGTTGAGATTACCTTGAGTGGCCTGAACCCTGTACTTAGGTGACAAAGCCCTCATCAATAATTCCTTGGTGGTGGTCTTGCCATTGGAACCTGTAAGCCCTATGACAGGTAGGGACAATTGTTTCCTGTGGTGCCTGGCCAATTGCTGTAAAGCCACCAAAACATCTTCTACTAAAAAATAGCCTTCGTTCTCCACTACTTCCGGATCATCAACAACTACAGCTTTGGCACCTGATGCCAAGGCCTTTTTCGCATACTGGTTACCATCAAAAGAGGGGCCTTTTAAGGCAAAAAACAAGTCTCCATCTGCAATGGTCCGCGTATCCGTAGATACACGTTCTGAAGTAAGAAAAAGGGAGTATAATTGCGCTATTTTGTCCATAGTGGTTTTATGGTTTTCTTTGATCAAACTTATGACAAGTAATCTAAATGCTGAAATTAGTGACAAAAGTAATGCATCTGTTTTCAATTATGGCCGTTAAAGATGAAAAATACCTTTCTAAATGAATCGCAAAAATTTAATTTTACCAATACAGGAGATTTGAAGCCAATTCATTATTTTCACTTATGTTGACAAAAACAGTTCGCTTACTTATTCTACTTACCTTCTTTTCAAATAGTGTAAAGGCCCAATACAACTTTGCTTTCGAAACAAATTTGGAGGTGTTGGACGAAAATGGTGAGGTCCTACCCATGGCTTTTACAGGAGGTATAAATGCTGCACAACTCCAGCAATTTGACAGCAACAACAATGGTGAAGAGGAACTGGTAATTTGGGACATCAATTCAGGGAACATAAAGGTTTTTGAAAAAAATGGTACTGCCTACCGCTATCTCCCGGGGGGAAGTTATTTGTTTCCGGAAGATGTCAATGCATTTCTGCTCCTGGTAGATTTTGATGGGGATGGTAAAAAAGATTTGTTTACCGGCTCCCCATTTGGCATCAAAGCCTACAAAAACATTAGCCCTGAGAACAGTACCTTACCTGTATGGGAAGTAGCCCAAAACTTTTTGCGCCTGGAAAATGGATCTAACCTCACGGCCAATATTCTGGATATTCCGCTTATTGAAGACATAGATCAGGATGGGGATTTGGACGTACTTACTTTTAATTTTGCCTCAGGGGATTTTTTAGAATATTACCAGAATACCAGTGTGGAACGCAAGGGTAGCCCTGACATTGACCAGTTCGAGGCTTCCCAAAACCATTGGGGGAACTTTGAATTTTGTGATTGTGGAGACATTAGTTTTGGTATCACATGCGGTGGAAGTCCCATCAGCAACGCCCGGCTGGATGCAGAAAAATTAAAAACCCTTCATTCCGGTGGACACTCCTTACTATACAAAGATCTTAATCAGGATGGAATCAAAGACCTACTTATGGGAAGAGATGAATGCAACAGCCTGTATTTCTTGGCCAATGAAGGGACAGATATCGCTCCGGTTTTCACTTCTATCAGTACAAGCATCCCCCAATTTGGTCAATTGCCTCAATTCCCTAATTTCCATGCAGGATTTGTTTTGGAAGACGACTTGATTGTTTCTTCCCATTCTTCTGCCACTTCTTACAATTATAATATAGACTTTGCGAAAGCACTTTACCGTATCCCAACAGGACCTAATACCAGCACTGAACTGTTTTTAAAACCGGATATGCTGGACTTTGGAGAAAATTCCCGACCCTTTTATATTGGAAATAAATCCAATGGTGAACTCTTCATCGCAGCCAATACCAAGGTAGGAGACGATGTACAAGGAAGAATATTCGCTTATGAAATAACAGCAAATAAAGCCCTACTCACATCCAGTGATTATCTCAATATAAGTGAGCTCGAATTGACAGAACCCAATTACCAAAGGTACACTTCCAAAGACAATCAATCTTTCCATATCATTGCAGGGGACATCTATGAAGAAAATATTCCTTATAAAAAAATTTACGTGGCGCCTGTTGCCAGCCCTGAAGCACGCAATGAATTGGTATTTCCATCACTTGTTTTGAGAGGTTTGGATCAGGTTCACCTTTTTCACGACCAAACGAACGACTACCTACTTTTGGCCAGACAAACCGGTGAGTTACTGCTCTATTCTTTAGACATTGACAATGGATTTGAGCTGAAGTTATTGGAAAATGATTTTTTGGGGTTTATTGACAATCCTGTAGCAAGAAATCTATCCGTTGCCGTAAAATCAGGTGCTTCCCCTTTATTAATGGCCATCAACCAACAGGGTATCTTGTATGCCATTGAGGATTTTCTTCAGGAAAGCGAGAGCGTTCAAGTAGCTATCCATTTGTATGACCAAATATTTGATACCACACGGTTTGGCAAAAACACCTCCCTTACATTTGTCCCGGAATTATTGGGAGAAGGTTTTGATTTGATCCTTGGAAATAGGGCCGGTGGTTTGGAATACCTGAGCCAATTGGATGATGGGGGTTCCGAACCCGGAGCTACCACGGAAATAGTACTGTTCCCCAACCCCACACATGGACAGGAATTCAAAATTGTGATCAATCGAGCTGCTAAGCTGAACATCTACAGTACATCCGGCGCCCTTATTTTGGACGGCATAGACTTGGTAAAAAATCAGGAAAACTTATTCAATGGCCATCACCTACCTTCAGGCTTGTACTTGCTAGAATTCATAAATGATGCCAATGAGAGGCATTACAAAAAGCTGATTGTTAGTCCTTAAATCGTACCCGTAAAAATCCCTCCTTACTTTTTCCGGGACATGCTCTGCTCTCTTATCAAGGGGGAGTTTCAGAATCGGGATTTTATGCTGAATTGATAGGATTCAATCGGGCTGACAAAATTTAGCCCAAAGAAACGAACCCGGAAATCTTAATAATAACGAACTCCCCCTTTTTTTTAAAGGGGGATCAAGGGGGATTTATCACGAAATCTGAAAACTATTCCGAAACCGAGTCAATCAATAGAAAATCCATCCGCATCTTTCCAAGCAGGGAACTTGGTCCTGTAATCCAAAAGTGCTTTCCCATCCAAGGTTACCAAGGAAATCTTAGCAGTTTCCCCACATTGAATCAATTCATCACCCTTGTATCCATAGGCAGCAGAATGGCCACAATAACTTACCCCATTGCCATCTTCACCAACACGATTCACCCCAACACAGTAACATAGGTTTTCAACGGCCCTTGCCCGGAGCAATGCATCCCATGCAGTGACTCTGGATGCCGGCCAAGAAGCAATATAAAAAATCAAATCATAGTCCATCTCTCCCTCTGAAGTAGAAGCATTTCGAGACCAGAGTGGAAATCTCAAATCATAACAGATTTGAGGGCGTATTTTCCAACCCTTGCAGGTGAAGGTTTTATTTTCCATTCCCATGGAAAAATAATTGTCTTCTCCGGCCATGCGAAAGAGGTGGCGTTTGTCATAATGAAGCAGCTCACCTTCCGGAGTAGCCCAAAGCAAGCGATTGTAATGCTTTCCATCTGCTTTGATGATCACACTGCCGGTAATGATGGATTTCAACTGTCCGGCCATTTGAAGCAACCATTTTGAAGCATGCAGGTTCATGGGTTCCGACTGATCCTCTGAATTCATGGTAAAGCCTGTGGTAAACATTTCCGGCAAGACAATGATATCTGCCTTTTCTTTCATTGCCCACAGCTTTTCCTCAAACATGGCAAGATTAGCGGCACTATTTTCCCAATAGATATCTGTTTGAACTAATGCTAAAGTAAGATTTTGCATGATAAGAATTTAAGGGTAAGCAATCAATGAGCAAGGATCAGGGGTACATCATACGGTAGTCTGTAGGGACCTTTCCTTTGCTTATATCCACCAATTTACCCTTTACCATTCTCCTTTTGAGCCCTTTTAGGTAATCAACAAAAAGTATACCTTCCAGGTGGTCGTATTCATGTTGAATCACTCTTGCTGTCATGCCAGAAAACTCTTCCTCTTGTAGGTTCCAGTTTTCGTCAAAATATTCAATGGTTAATTTTTCAGGTCTTGTGATCTCTGCTCTCACCTCAGGAATGCTCAAACAACCCTCCTCAAAAACATACTTGTCTCCATACTCATCAAGAATAATAGGGTTGATAAAAGCTTTCCTTATGCCTTTCTCTTCATCTTCCTCATCAAGCATAAGGTTACTATCCAAGACAAAGAGGCGAATTCCTTTGTTGATTTGGGGGGCAGCAAGTCCCACGCCATTCGCTTTGCCCATAGTTTCAAACATGTCATGAATTAACCCGCTCACATCGTCGCCTTCACGAATTTCTTCTGCTTCTTTCTTAAGTACCGGATGACCGAAAGCTACTATAGGGTATATCATTTTCTATCTAAATGGGTTTGTAAAATTATAGCGGCACTAATTTTATCCAAATTGCCTGCTTTTTCTTTTCTATCTTTTTTCTTGCTCCCCATATTGATCATGGATTGCATGGCCATCTTGGAAGTGAAGCGCTCATCTACCAATTCAACATTTATCTCCGGGAAGGTTTTCTTTAGTTTTTTCTCCAACGAAATGACTGGCCGAGTCATATTGGTGTCAGTTCCATCCAGGGATTTAGGCCATCCCAAAACAATTGTTGATACCTCCTCGATTTTTGTATAGCGCTTCAAGTAATCTAACAATTGATGTGTGGGTATAGTTTCTAATGGGCTCGCTACAATCACCAATGGATCGGTAACGGCTAAGCCTGTACGCTTAGTTCCTAGGTCAATGGCCAAAACTCTACCCATCAATTGTTCTTTATTTGCAAACGAAGTCTTCTCAAAACTTCCCGCTCAAGTTCTACAGCCTTAGGAAAGAGCAGGTCATTTTCAATTTTTGCGTGAATCATTAATTCCTTCTCCAGCTTTTGAAGTTCAATGAAAAGCACCCGCATAGAAACGCTTGCTGTACCTGAGATCTCATAATCATTGGTGAGTTTTCGAATGCCTTCCATTTCATCATCATGGGCATCATGTTCATCTGCCATTTTCTGAATAGAGGGGAGTTCAAACACTTTTATGGCTTCAATTAAGGGGATGGCACCACTTTCTATCTCATGCAAGTAAGTGATTCTCTCAAATAAAGTGTCTTCCTCTTCATGAATATGGTGAATAAAATCATCAACAAATAATGGAAACATCAGCCGAAGGTCTGTAATCAAGCATTTTTGTTGCTCTTCCATTGCTATGCCCTCCACCATACTGGTAAGAAAAGGCAAGGCTTGCCTGATAAAATGCCTGTGCTTCTTTTTAAGATAGCCTACCAAAACCCCAATAGGATGTAAAAAAAGCTCATCCTTGGTTGGCTCCACCCTACCGGCCCACTCTTCCAATTCTGCGATTACCTGAAAAGGGTTTACTTTGTACTTGGCACAGACTTCTTCCAAGGAGTGCTGCTCATGCTGAAAAAAACTTATGCCGAAATAGTGAAGCACTTCTGCTAAAACATGGTTTTCTGTAACCAATTCTGCAATGGATTTTCTATGTTTGTTTTTGGAAGAGTGCATTGTCACAAAATTAAAAGAAATAAATGTAAAAAAAGTAAGTTATAGCACCGATTTTAAAAATATTACGTTTATCTAAACGAAACGCCTTCAATACATGTTTAATTGTAATATTGGCAAAAAACAATTAAATTAAACGATGCTTTTCTTTGCATTAAAATATAAATAGGAATAACGTGAGCATAAAGAAGAATACAAAATCACAAATACGATTACCCATTTTTTTGGCTTTGGGTATTTCAGCAGGGATTTGGATAGGAGCTACCTTTGCGGCCCCCTCTTCAGACAGGAATGATTTAAAGTCTGCCATTTATAAACTGCAGGAGATCATTACTTATATCAATAGGGATTATGTGGACAGTGTAGACACCAATGAGTTGGTAGAGTTTGGAATAGAGCAAATGCTGGGAAAACTTGACCCTCACTCCAGTTATATCCCCGCCGAAGATGCTGCCTTGGCTAAATCTCAGTTAGAAGGAGAATTTGATGGGATAGGAATTGAGTTTGGTATTTTGAGAGACACCATCTATGTGGTATCCCCGCTTACAGGTGGCCCTTCAGAAAAAATAGGCCTGCAACCGGGTGACCAAATTATCAAAGTAGACGGTGAAACGGTAGCCGGTACCGGCGTTACAAATAGAGATGTATTTGATCTATTGCGTGGACCTAAAGGCAGCCAGGTGGAAATTGCCATCAAAAGAAAGCATGAATCAGACCTTCTTGATTTTAATATCACTCGAGATAAGATTCCGCAATACAGTGTGAATGCTTCATATATGATAGATGGCCAAACAGGCTATATAAAAATCACAAGGTTTGCAGCCAATACCCATGAGGAATTCCGGAATGCATTGCAAGAATTGAAGGGAGAGGGTATGGAACGCTTGATCATCGATCTTCAGGGTAATCCCGGAGGCTATATGGGTGCCGCCATTAATATTGCTGATGAAATGTTGAAAGACAAAGCGGTTATCGTATCCCAAAAAGGAAAGTTAGACAGGTACAGCCAGGAAGCATTTGCTGTACGACCCGGCGCATTTGAAGAGGGTTCTGTTATCGTATTGGTCAATGAAGGAAGTGCTTCAGCATCTGAAATTGTGGCAGGAGCCATTCAAGACAACGACAGAGGGCTGATTGTAGGTAGAAGGTCCTTCGGTAAAGGACTTGTTCAGATGCCTATTGATTTATCTGACGGTGCTGAGTTGCGCCTTACCATTGCGAGGTACTACACCCCTTCTGGCAGATCCATCCAAAAACCTTACGGAGAGAATGATGAAGATTATGCCATGGATTATTTCAATCGTTTGGAACATGGAGAATTTTACAGTGCAGACAGCATTGATTTTAATGACAGTTTAAAATACGAAACGCTTAAAGGAAGAACTGTTTATGGTGGAGGAGGTATCATGCCGGATTATTTTGTTCCGATGGATACTAGCATGTCAAGCTCTTATGTCAACAGGTTGTTTAGATCTGAATCGTGGAGGGAATATATCCTGGATTATTTGGACACCAATAAGAAGAAATTCGATAATATGCCATTTGAGGAGTACAACGAGAACTTTGAAATCTCTGATGCCATGCTCAACGATCTGGTGAAAATGGGAGAAAAATACAAAGTTGAGTTCAATGAAAAGGATTTTAATAAATCGAAGCATTATTTGCAGGTACTCCTAAAAGCCCATATGGCAAGGAATATTTACGATGATGATGCCTTTTACAAAGTTGTAAATGAAGTCAATGAAATCTATCAGCAAGCCATCAAGCTGCTGGAAAATGCAGAAACTTTGGCTTTCTTTAAAGAATAAGCTATATCTCATTAATAAGCCGGAGGAATGAAACCTCCGGCTTTTTTTATATATTTTTGTCACTAAAAGGGTTGTTTAGCCTTTTAAATCTTCCATCTTTAACTCAAATCATCCATTTTCCATGAGTGAATTTGCCCAATTAAAAGTCAATCACGTTGCGATCTATGCCAAAGACCTCAAAGAAACCAATCAATTTTACGAGGAAGTAATCGGATTACCTAAAATTGAAGATCCTTTTAAAGACCATCTACATACCTGGTTTGGCATGGGGTACGGCCTATCCATCCACGTAATCGAACGTGAGGTTCCCTGGGAAGAGCAAAACATAGACAGAACCAACCACCTTTGCTTTTGTGTAAAAAACATGGATGCGTTCATAAATAAACTAAAAGATAAAAACGTTCCTTTCGGAAATTCAGAAGGCCTCAATGGAAAAGTAAACCTGCGCCCTGATGGTATCCGCCAAATCTTTTTTCAAGACCCTAACGGTTACTGGTTAGAAATCAATGATGATTTTGAATAGATAAAGTTTTAATAACAAGGATATGATAAATAAAAAGGAGGAACTAAAATGCCCCTCCTTTTTATTCCTTATTTATAAATTTCACTTGGCCATTTATCATTGCCTATATTGATATCCGGAAGAATTTTTTCAGGATCAATCTCAACTCCTACAAGCTGCTTATCAGATTTGTGTTGGTAATTCCAGCTGTCTCCTCTTTGCCAAATCTCTACAGGCAACATGATAAGCTCTTTACTTCCATCTGCATAAGTAAGCCCAAGCTTAACTGGCATTGGCACCCCTCCTTTATTGCTTAAGATAACCACTTGATCATTGCCATAAGGCACCACATTTTCAATGGCCAAATCAATATTATCTGTACCATAAAACCAGGATTTCCAGAACCATGAGAGGTTTTCTCCTCCCACATTTTCCACAATATTAAAAAAATCATTGGGTGTAGGGTGTTTGTAGGCCCAGGCCTCGATATAAGCCTTAAAGGCATTGTCAAATCGTTCTTCACCCAATATATACTCCCTCAATAATAACAAACCGATGGCAGGTTTCATGTAGGCAATCATGCCCAAATTAGAGGTATTGGCTACATCAGGATAAGTATCAATTCCTTCTCTGTCCTCACTGTTAAACCAGTTGAGGTACTTTCTAGTTTGTTGCATAGTGGATCCATATTCCCCATCATTGAATGCTTCAGAACTGTAATGGTTAATGAAAGAATTGAAGCCTTCATCCATCCACGCATAACGTCTTTCATTGGAGCCAACAATCATAGGAAACCAATTGTGTCCAAACTCATGATCAGTAACACCCCATAGCGAGCCTTCTTTGCTTTTATAGCTACAGAAATTTAGCCCCGGGTATTCCATTCCGTTAATATCAGCAGCCACATTAACTGCAGAAGGATAAGGATATGGAAACCATTTATTGGAATAATGCTCAATAGACGCTTTGCTGTATTCTGTAGACCTGCTCCAGGCATCTTGCCCATCACTTTCTTTAGGATAGGCAGATTGTGCAAGCGCGCTTTTTCCTTCCGGTAAGTTAATTTTAGCGGCATCCCAAATAAATGCACTTGAAGAAGCAAAAGCTACATCTCTGGCATTTTCTATTTTAAAATGCCAAGTCAAGGCTCCCTCTTGCTTGGGCCTGGTTAATTCCGGCTTGTTCACTTCCTCCGGCTTTACCAGATAAACTGTTTCCTCACTATTCTCCGCTTTTTCCAGTCGATCCAGTAGGGTGTTATTCAATACTTCTTTAGGATTTTGTAAGGCGCCGGAACCTACTACAATATGGTCATAAGGCACCGTAACTTGGTAGTCAAAGTCTCCATAGTCCAAGTAAAACTCACCTGCTCCAAGATAAGGTTCTATGTTCCAACCCTCCACATCGTCAAATACAGCAACTTTGGGATACCATTGAGCCAGCGCATAAATGGTACCATCTTCCACAGCCAATCTACCCATTCTATCCATTCCTTTTACAGGAATTTTAAACTCAAAATTCATGGAAATGGTGGCTTGTCCGCCTTTTGCCGGAATGGGCTCATCAAAAAAGACCTGCATACGGGTATCTGTAATGATGTGTTTGGAAGAAGCCGTACTTCCTCGCTTGTTTAATTTGGCTTCAACATTATTGATGGCAAAGCCTCCATCAACATCTCCTGAATACCTGTTCCCTTGGATGGGGGTAGTCAGTGTCCCTCTGGAATCTGCTTTAAACCTGTTTTGCTCCAAATGCAACCAAACAAAAGGCAGACTTTCAGGGCTATTGTTGGTATAGGTAATGTCCACCTTACCTGCTATAACATGTTCTTGCTCATCCAGTGTTACTGAAATTTTATAATCTGCTTTATTTTGCCAGTAGTCCGGCCCCGGCTTTCCTGAAGCAGCCCTGTAAGCTGAACCTTGCCTATAAGTAAATTCGTTGAAATCATTTTGGTTATTTTCAGTCACCTGGGCAGAGACCCAATTGGCAGAAAACAATAAGGCTACAATCAGCCATTTGCTTAGATGATTATATTTCATAGTTCTTTTTTTTGCTAAATTAAAAGAATCGCCTCATATAAGAGAGGTTCAATCAAATAAATCCTTTCTTCAATTGAATGCTTTTGGCCATATATTGCTCTCTCGCCCTCAAATTGGTAAAAGTTTATTTTGTTAATTAGAAGTACTATTCATCTATTTTTTACCTGACCTGCTTAAACTCCTACAATCTTCGGATTTGTATTTGTAAATTTTTGAGGGGTAATTTGAGGCGCAAATAACAATCCTATGAAATATCACCTAATAATTGCTTTTATATTCATTGCCACTTCGGTATCAATTGCCCAGAATGATAGCACCATTCATGAGCTCAACGAGGTAATCATAAAGGAGAATCGCATGGAAATTCCGTTTTCCAAAAGTTCTAGAAACATAAGCATTATCCATAGAAAGGATATTGAAACCGCCCCTGCACGCAGTCTGCAGGAAATATTATCCTTCACACCGGGGTTGGATGTGAGACAAAGAGGCGTAAGTGGCGTACAGGCAGACATTGGCATTCGCGGTGGTTCTTTTGAGCAAACCCTAATGTTGGTCAATGGAATCAAACTTTCAGATCCACAAACCGGCCACCATATGGTCAATATTCCGGTACCACTAGCTAGTGTACAGAGAATTGATGTCCTCAAAGGGCCTGCTTCCCGAATCTACGGGCAAAATGCTTATGCAGGAGCTATCAATATAATTACAGAGCTTCCGGAAAGTTTTAACCTACAGGCCGGATTATACGGTGGTGACTTTGGGATGAGAGGTGGTTCTTTGCAGGTTTCCTTACCAATCGGAAAATTCAAACAGAGCCTGGCCATATCCCATGATGCCAGCGATGGTCATTGGCACAATAGTGATTATTCTATCCATACCATTTTCTATGAAGCTGGTATTGATTTGAATGATTTTCAGGAGCTAAAAACCATACTTTCCTACGCCAACAGAGATTTTGGTGCCAATGGTTTTTACACAAGTTCATTCCCTGATCAGTATGAAAGTGTACAAACAGGCTTGGCAGCCATCAGCCATATCCTAGAAAAAGGCAACACTTACCTGCAGTCAAGGGCCTATTGGAGAAGCAATAAAGATGAGTTTCTATTGAAAAGAAATGACCCCTCTTTTTTCCAAAACCAGCATACTACAAATGTTTACGCAATTGAAATCAATGGACGCCATGAAACCAATTTTGGTACTTTAGGCTATGGTGTGGAAGGCCGACAAGAAAAAATTGACAGCAATAATTTAGGACTGAGGGAAAGGACCATCATGGGAGCCTTTTTGGAACACCGAACCAACTTCTCCCAGCATGGGGACATCAGAGCCGGCCTTTATTCCAACTATTACTCAGAGTATGGATGGAAGCATTTTCCCGGTGCTGAATTGGGCTATCAGCTTAATCCTTGGCTCAGAACTTATGCCAATTTTGGCGTAAGCTTTAGAATCCCAACCTATACCGACTTGTATTACGTAGGGCCAACCAATATTGGCAACGACATGTTGGAACCTGAAAAAGCCGTCAATTATGAAGCAGGTTTTAAATTATCAAAAAATGGGTTCAGGGCTGAGCTGGTCTACTTCAACAGGCATACAGACAACCTGATAGAATGGACCAGAGAAGATCCCGAAGAACCTTGGAAGCCGCAAAATTTTAATGAAGTAACATTCCAAGGCTTAGAGACAGGGTTTCAGTACAGATTTGAAAGCACCCAACATAATTTCCAATTGCGAGAGGTAAGTTTAAGTTATAATTACATTGATGCCAACCTCATAGAGAAAGAGGGTATGGAAACAAGGTACTCTTTAACAGCGCTTAAACATCAGCTAATTTCCGGCCTTCAACTGGCCTTCAAAGAAAATATTGAATTGACTGCCAAAATGCGGTACATCGAAAGGATGAGCTTGGACCCTTATTTTCTACTAGACGCCAGATTGGATTTTAACCGCCTAAAGAAATTCAGCTTTTTTGCCGAAGTTTCCAACATTAGCAATACCGATTATATTGAAGCAGGAAAAGTACAAATGCCCGGAAGATGGGCAAGGGGAGGTATGAATTTCAGGCTAAAATAAAATGGCTATAATTAAAAATAAGTTTAACCCGGACGATAAAATAACCTGAGTTCGATTTAAATACTTGTTGGTAAAAATTGGTCATCCTGTCCCAAAAAGGGATCGCAGTGACGGCGTAGCCGATTTTTAAGAATTTAAATCGAACCGGGGTTAATAGATTACCTATTTCGGATTTAAAATAAAGGATGGGTCAACCTGCCAAAAAGCGCCAAACGCTGGCCTGAAATATTTCCGGGTCCACAGTCTTTGAGGGAGCGAAGCATTGCCGGATCCTTATAATAATCATAAGCCATATACAAGGCATTGATTCGATTTGGGGTAAAACAGTGGGTACCTTTGGGATTATCTATTACAAAGTGATAGGCTTGGAGAAGGGAGCCGGAACCATCTTTTTCAATATTGTCATAAATAGAATGGTCACCCAATCTTCTTAAAAATTCGGCATGTGCTGTGAGATGCTCGATATAAGTCATGGTATAATGGGTACCACTGCCATCAGTAGGCAGGTAATCACCATCTATGGGATCATCCCCTCTTCGGATTTCCTCAGGGATCGCACCATTGGGTAAAATCCCCCAAATATTCACTTTGGCATCTAACTTCCAATCATCAGTCGTTTTCTGTCGCCCTATCTGCATGGCATTGTGTGCGGCAAAGGCCTCTTTGGGACTTAAGCTTAAAGCTTTGGGACTAATTTCTTCAAGCTTCCAGTCAGGATGATCCATCAGATAATAAGCAATGAGTGCAGCTGAAAAAGAGCCTGCCACTCCCCAGTTGTTTTTCCTATAACGACTTGCCCATGCTACTTTGCTGTACATGACATCCCTTAACCAAATCTGGTAAGTTAGCTTATCCTTCGATGTCCATTGGCCCCAGCCTTCGAGCAGGTCTGCCGCATAAATATAAGGTGTCCCAC
>NZ_CAXBOC010000095.1:0-13204 GCF_963976465.1 uncultured Cyclobacterium sp.
CCCCGCCGTCTACTTTAATTCCGGAAGTCATCAAATGAGAAAGCACCTGATCCACCGTATTGGAATTAAACAACCATTTATACAATTGGCTTTTGTCTATCCCCGGTTCTGCTTCTTCATTGCTTGGATCACCAAACATCTCCTCATACTCCTTCTTATCCTCCGCGGACAACTCTGCATATTTGATCCCTTCACGCATAAATTTTAGCGGTACGCTGATCGCTTTTGGTGGAACCAAAAAACCATCATTAACAGCCTCCTTCAACTCATAGGCAAAGGTTGGATCCTCGTCTTCAATATCAAAAAGTTCATAAGTATTGTGGTCCACATCTTTTTTGGGCGTGGCGGTCAAACCCCATAAAAAAGCATCAAAATATTGGAAAATGGCCCGGTACTTTTGGTAAACCGATCGATGTGCTTCATCAATTATGATCAAATCAAAATGCCCCACCCCATAAAACCTACCTTCGCCGTCTTTGGCTTTATCGATTTGGTTGATCATGGTGGGATAGGTAGAGAAAACCAACCTGGTGGCATCGTTTTCTTTCTCTTTGGTCAGGTCAATACTCGTCAGATCAGGCAGGTGTTCGGTAAAAGCGTTTTTTGCCTGAGTAACCAGGGCATTTCTATCGGCTAAAAAAAGCACTCTTTTGGCCCAATTGCACTTCACCATCATGTCTACTATGGAGGCAGCTGTTCGGGTTTTACCACTTCCCGTAGCCATTATCAACAGGCTCTTCCTGTGCCTTTGCTTTAATTTACCATCTTTGATTACAGAAAGATTTTCTGCCACCCGCTGTATGGCTTCGGTCTGATAGGGTCGACCGGTGATGTCAGGGTTTATTTTAAACCCCCTGAGATCAAACCGCTCCACACGCCTTCTAATGGCCAATTCCAATTGATCTTTGGTCATAAAGCCGCTGACTTTTCTATCGGGAGCAAATTGATCATCCCAGAGGTAAAACTCAAAGCCATTGGTATAATAGATCAGGGGACGTTGTTTGAATTTCCGTTCCAGACAATCTGCATAAAGGGTGGCTTGATGCCTACCCTTTTTGGCGCTAAAGGTTGTTTTCTTTGCCTCGATTACCGCAAGAGGCAATCCATTGTCACTCCATAGTACATAATCTACAAAGCCGACACCTGTAGGATTGGTGGACAGAGGCATGCCTGTCACTTCATACTCCAATTCATAGCCGTTTCTCAAGACCTTCCACCCGGCATCTCTTAAGGCATAATCTACGTATTGCTGGCGCGTAAAAGCTTCAGAAGGGCTAGTGGGCATGGCCTCGGGAATGGCTTTCACTTCTCTGGCTTTTCTGAGCGCACTGAGTTGTTGCTGGTGCTTTAAATTATTGATCCGTAACAATTCATTGGCAGCTTCTTTTTCTTTCAAAGCCAGGCGTTCCCTTTCACGCAGTTCTTCCAGTTCCAACAGTTTTTCCTGAAGCAGGGCAACTTCTTTCTTGGTTTTCTTTAGCTCGTCCCCTGTAGGAATAAGGGCATCATTAAATTCCGGAATCTTAATCTCTTCATCCGCATAAGCAGCCACCATAAAGGCTGAATAGCGAAACAAGCATTTCAGTAAATGCACCGCATTTTCAGCCTTTATTTTCTCATTGTGAACGGCGCTATTACCAATTTTCCTTATCAGATGAAGCTCTCTTATAAGGTTACCATAAGGATGAAAAATCTCCCTAAAGCTTGGCTCAAACATTAAACTTGACAAGTTTTTATCAAAGGGCCAATGGAGCTCTGCATCATTTTCATACATCCAGTTTACCCCCAATTCCAATGCTGCCCTTGCATTAAAACAAGACTCTACCGGGCTGGTCAGGGCAAAATGCTCTGCCTTCCGGGCCTTCTCGGCTATGGCTGGAAACTCGGACGCTATAAACTGGAAGTTACTCATTTATTTAACCTTACTACTTCCATAGAATTTATATAGGCCAGTAAAAAACCTATTTGTGTTGGCTGAAGGTTGTGTTTTTGGGTTTCCATTGTTAACTGTTTTATTTCACTAACTCTCCCTTAAATGCTTTTTGTAATAGGCTGTTAAAAAGGTTTTCTGATTCTAAATATTGATTTCTTCCTATCAATAGTTGACTATTCAAACCTTCTATAATCTTTGAAAAATATCGTTGTTTAGAGATACTAGGCACTTTCAATCTTATTTTTTTAAGGTCTCCTAACCCGAAACGTTGTCTTGTACCCTGGACAATAATAGGTTGCAAAACCCTCAAGCCTAATTTTGAATTAAACCAGAATTGCAAAAATTCAGGTGTTACTTTTTCAAGATTTGGTCTCAACCTAATTACATCTTGGGTGATAACTGCTAAAGCATCATTAGGGTATATTGCAGTTGCTCCGGGAGGATCACCAACTTTTGCAATTAGAACATCACCTTGTTTCACTTGGCAATTCTTTAGGTATTGAGCTTTTTCATTTGTGATAAATACTTGGCTTTTCCATTGAAACTCTCCGTTTCTTATATCTCTAATGTAGATTACTGGAATCCCTTGATTTGTCAGCTCACTCGTTAATAAATCACTTCCAAATGGACCATTACTGAATGTTCCTTTCTCTGAGGTATCAGATAATTCAAGCATCGAAAAATCCTCTCCTTCTATTTCTCCAAACATCTCCAGAAAGATGCTTTGGGCGAGTTCATCGTATTTGGCGAGAAGCTGTTTGGTTTTTTGGCGGTGGGCATCTGCTGCATCTAAGATGGCCGCTATCTTTTTTTGCGTCGCTAAGGGAGGGAGGGGGATTTTGAGGTTCCTAAGTATTTTTAGAGTTATAAACTTTTGAGTCCCCCCTTTCATTTCCTTTTCAATCTGACTAAAAATAATTGGAGAATTAAGAAGATGAAGGAAATAGGGAGTATATAATCTATCATCCTTGAACTTAAACAAAGCGACATTCTTTATAGCAAAATTAGGTTCTTCCTCGACATAGGCATAATTGCCTATCGAACCTATCATTGAATACAATACATCTCCTGCATCTACCTTCGACCGCTTGTTTATGGAGTCATAATCTTCTTTAGTAACATAATTAACATCATCTAAGCTAATGACTCCGTTTATTAGGTTTTTAGATGTTATCAAAGGATAACCGGCAGAGACATACTTTGGGCTATCATGGGTCCCATCCCTAACATCTATTAATTCACTCGATATATGATTTGGCCAGCTCATGCAAGAAGTCCCTCCAAAATCTTAAGCGCATCAGCACGTTGTTGGTCTAAATTTTTAATCTCCTTAATTATCACCTCCGGCTTTTCATATTCTACCTCCTCGTAAACAATTTCTTTATAGCGATTAATACTCAAGTCATAGTCGTTATCGGCAATTTCTACCTTGGGTACCAGGAAACTTTGTTCGGTACGGGCTCGGCTGGTTTCCTTCTTTCGGTTTTGCCAGCGATTTTGGATATCAGGGATATTGTTTTTGCTATGGGCTTCCTCAATAGACTTCTGTCCATAGGGCACTTTTTCTTCCGCCGCTATCCCTATACCTAGCGCTGTCTCTATTTCTTCTTCTACTGTTTCATTTTTGCTGAGCAGCGGTGATCGCTTGTCATCTAAGCTAAAACCATCGGCTTGCATGTCATAAAACCATACCTGATCCGTACCTCCACTATTGGTCTTAGTAAATACCAATACGGCTGTACTTACTCCTGCGTAAGGCTTAAACACACCTGAAGGCATGGAGATTATGGCATCGAGTTTTTGGTCTTCGACCAGGGTTTTGCGCAATTCCTTGTGGGCCTTGGAAGAGCCGAAAAGTACGCCATCCGGTACAATCACCGCTGCTCTCCCACCTACCTTAAGCATCCGCAAGATCAGGGAGATAAAAAGTAATTCGGTCTTTTTGGTTTTGGTGGTGCTTAGCAGAGAACTTTCCACCACATCATAGTCCAAGCTTCCCTTAAAGGGTGGATTGGCTAAGATCAAGGAATATAGATTTGTCTGGTCCTCATTGGCCTCACTTAGTGCATCCTTGCCTATAAGGTTTGGGCTTTCGATGCCATGCAGTTGCAGGTTCATGGCCCCGATACGAAGCATGGTGGCATCAAACTCCACTCCGGTAAACATTTGATTGTGAAAATGCTTGCGAAAACCCGCATCCAGAAACCAATCGTCATGATTTTCATACAAGTACTCTGCTGCCGACACTAAAAACCCTGCAGTGCCCGATGAGGGATCACAGATGGTGTCTTCTCTCTGCGGCTGCATCATGTCCACCATCATGCGGATAATATGTCGTGGTGTACGGAACTGTCCATTGGTACCTGCAGTAGCAATCTTAGAAAGCAGGTACTCATAAAGGTCGCCTTTGGTGTCCCTGTCCTGCATATTGATTTTATCAATCATCTGCACCACTTGGTCGAGCAAGCGGGCCGTAGGAATCATAAAAGTGGCTCCTTTCATAAACTCCGCAAATGCTCCGGCCTTTTTGTCCATCTGTTTCATGTGCTCAAAGACCGTCAGCCCATTGGCATCCGGGCGAGTGAACAAATTAAACATGGTTTCAGGGTCCTTGTCTTTGAAATGGCTCCATCGGAAATCCTGTTGATCAGCTGAGAAAAACTCCAGCTTTTTATCTATTCCCATCTGATTGGCCTTTTTCTCCTCCAGTGTTTCCATCTCATCCAGCCTTCGGATAAAGATAAGGTAAGTCAATTGTTCGATAACAGTCAATGGGTTGGCCACTCCTCCCGTCCAGAAGGAGTTCCATATTTTATCTACTTGTGATTTTAATTCTCCGGTGATCATTTGGTTTTTTTAAGGCCTATTTCATCCATAATTAATACAATGAAAATCAAGCCCAATGAAAAGTATTAAGTTAACAAAATCGAATTGAAGGCAATGAAAATAGCAAAATGCAATACAATTAGGCCACCCCAATAGCTTCAACCACCTAAAACTAAAGAATAATTTAATAAGTTGAAATGAAATATTCTAAACCTTCACTTTTTTAAGTTTACTGAAGCTTATTTAAAACAAATTCCAGACTTAGGATCTTTATGAAAAAAAAAATCATGACTTTGCCCCTTAATATTCAAAAAAATCATCAAGAATCTTGCTCTTTATTGTTGTTGAAATTTATTTCTTTTTTCTGATGGTCTAACTTAATCTTAAAGTATTCTTCTTTTTCAAAACACTCTTTAAATCTCTTTTGAGCAATTTTAATTTCCTCTTTAGAAAGGTTTGATTTACCATACTTCCCCACCTTTGGGTGAAGGGCTGTTAAAAACAGGGAGTTTTTAACCTCTATTATATAATAATAGATTCTATATCCACCCCTACCTTCAATCCTCTTTTTATAGAATGGGTTAGGAGAGGAACAATTTAATTTAAAGCCCTGGTAACTTTTCTCTCCATTAGACACTCCATCAAAAAAACAATACAATTCGGATTGGAGACTTTTATAACTGTTTTTTTTCAATAGTTTCTCAATCTCATTTTTTACTTCAGGAATACAATAAAACTTCATTAAAACCTTGAGATTATTTTATCAAGTGCTAAAAATTCGGAATCGGCTCTTAATTCGAAAAAAATCATTTCAGTATCATCAATACTCTCTTCAAGTAATTCAACCTCATTTCTAAAGCTTGACACCTTTTCAGGACACAATCCTTCAATGTTACTTCCTTCAATTACTTCCAATTCTTTTTTGAAACCCGTGAGAATTCCTTTAGAAATATGCAGAATTGAGCTAACTACTTGAGTTGTTTTTTTATCCAGTTCACCTTCTATCAAGGTAAGCTTTTCTAGCTGAGAGGATACGATTTTCATCAACTGAATTTTTACATTCAAAAAATTGCTGAATTCTGAGATAGCATCCAAATAATGATTCAGCTTCTCTTTGTCGAGTGTTCCTACATTCCGCACCATTAATGAGCTCTCTCCAATCTCATCAAAAGTATCTCCAACAGATGGGTTAATTAATTCATTCATGGGTCAAAGGTTTAAAGGTAAATCTTGGTTTTAAATCAAAAGCACCAACAAAATACTCATTGTAGGTAACATACAAACATCTGTTCTTAAATACTTCACAATATTAGTTTTTTTGTTGCATTGTTAATATTTAATACCTAATAAAATCAAAAGGATAAGTACCTATGTTTATCCTTTTACACCAACCAATTTTCGATTTTACTGTGTTGTTTGTTGCTCTAGCTAATAATATAACGAAAAAAAATGAAAAGTTGTTAATTCTTACTGCAAAAGAAAATTTACAAAAAGTTAGTTCTTACACCAAAATTACCCCCCCATAAAAGCAAAAGACACACCCTGGGACGCTGTTCTACGGGTAGCGTGGTGTGTACTGTTAATAGAGAAATATTCTATATTCCAATTATTGCACCAGGTGAAGAACTTTGGCATATCCCCAGCCTTTTCTAATTGAGCAAACCCCATCCATACCTCCGCAATGTGCTCAACCTTAATATGACCATCGCCAACCAAACCCTTCCCCCTATAAATTTTTAGGGTTTGAAAGCCGGTGTTTTGTAATTTTCTTTCAATATTGCAAAAGGATTAAATTCCTTTTCATTTAAATTTAATTGAAGCATGAAGCTACTCACTCCATTCGCTCTTCTTTTGGTACTATCGACAACATTAGGTTGCAAAAGTCCTATTGGGGTATCTACTGAGGAACTGGAAAATTTTGAATCCAAATTGACTGCAGGGGAATTTTTCTGGCAGAGCAGGTACGGGAGCTATATCGACTTCCAATTTCAACCGGAAGGAACCGTATATGCCCTAATCAATGGTAAACCCGATTCACGATTGAGAGGTAATTGGTCATTTGAAAGCAGCAGCGGTGAACTTCAAATTGCCTGGGAAGGGGGGAGACAGTATGCTTCGGTAATCAAGAAAATTGAAAATGACTGGGGCAAAATCACATTTACATCCAAAATTCATGAATATGGTGACAAAACCCTGACCCGGCTAAAACTTCTGGACGATAGGTTTAACAGCAAGGAGTGATCAGCCTCTTACAAAAGTCTTTGCAATTGCTGCACTTACCATCCCAAGTTCCGAAATCCTAAAATTATTCTGCAGAACTATCTTGGGCAGAAAACACCCTTTTCAATAATGCCGTTGTTCTTTCGGCTGGATTTTCTCGAATGGCTTTTTCTTCTTGGGCCACTAGCTTAAACAAACCCTGAATAGCCATTTGTGTCACATAAGCATTCAAATCAGGATCTAACTTGCGTGAGGTGGTAGGGAAAGCATTGTATCTATTGACCAAATCTCCATAATAACGTGTAGCGCCTACTTCATTTAGAGACTCCTGAACATGAGGCTGAAATAGAGCCGTTAATTCTTCAGTAGTGGTTCTTTGGAGGTATTGGGTGGCTGCATCATCTTCTCCTCTTAAAATATTCCAGGCATCTGTAATGGTCATTTGCTTGATGGCTGCAATAAAAATTGGCTTGGCTTCTTTGGCTGCATTTTCGGCACCTCTGTTAATGGTGGTGATCACCCGGTCTACTTGAGATCCCAAACCAACTTTCCTTAATGTTGATTCTACCCGTTGCACATCTTCGGGCAGGGCTATCCTTATCAGGTCATTCTTTAAAAATCCATCTGTAGCAGATGCCAAATTAGCTCCTTCGGTCACGCCTTTAATGAGCGCTTCTTTAAGCCCATTGCCAACTTCATTTTCTGTAAGTGCTGATTCACTGGCAGCAGCTAAAAATTTATTGACTTCTGCTGCTGTACAGCCCACCAAAGAAAAGACCAATAGTGCAAAGAATGTTTTAGATAGATATTTCATTTTATATTTTTTTTAATCTTCAAATATATGGACAACACCTCTTATTCTGAAGGCCGGCACCTAGGGAAGAGGTTAATTTTGGTTAAGGCAAAAATTCTTTAAACACCTTGCCCGCTATGCTAAGCAAAGATTCAATTTTCCCAACGGGTCATTATTTCTTGAATCAAGGTTTCTTGTCCTTTTTTACTTAAATGCCCATGGTCTATATAATTGGAAAGATCTTTGGAGAAATCAAAGAATTCAGGATTATTGAAATTATAAAAATTCAACAGGCTCCCTCGATTGCTATTGGCACTTGAAAGAATATCCTTCCAATATTCATCCATTTTGTCTCTGTGAGCATTATATATTGGAAAAGGTACCGGGTGATAATAAACGAAAGTCCGTATGTTATTGGTTTGCAATAATTTCAATAGTTCTTCAAAATCTTTTCTTTGATCAGTCCTGATTTCAAACTCACTTACCTTCACATTGTCCACTTCTTCCAAAATTCTATTGGACACATCCTCTACCCTAAATAGTGGTTCAAAAGAATTGCTCCCATGTGTTTTATACTGATTTTTGGGATATTTGTTTGGCCAAAGGTTGAAATATCGGATAATAGCCAATCCATACACTCTTAATAAATTTACTGAGCCTAAAGCTTTCCAGTAGGTATCAGGATTCATATAGTCTGACTCATCTATGCCTACATTTGAGGTGACATAGGGATGGATACAAACAATGGCTTCTTCAATGTTTCCATTGTTATCGACCACATTGCTGGCCAAGGACAAGATATTGTTAATTCTTGCCCCCATAAGGCTTAGATTATAATAGTTTTTATCCTGAATATGATCGGGGTTTAAGTTGGCAGAAAGCGAGGGACCTAAGATCATCCCTTCAAAGTTTTGTGGTACAAACTCGAAAGTCATCAGGTACTTTGAAAACCTCTCTTCTCCATAAACCCGCACCTGCTCTTTGCTCTTAAAACCAAACAACCCAAAAACATCCAAAAACATATTGAGAAGCCCGAAGCCCAACATGGCTCCTGCAATACAAAGGAGTAAAACCTGAAGGTATTTCTTGAATTGTTTTTCCATAGATTAAAAGTCAAAATACAAAAAGTCATTCTTAACAATGGAGTTTAGGTAAATCGCATTGAGTAAAAACAACAAGATATTTAATATTAAATAAGTGAACGTAGGCTTCAGTCTTCTACCTAATTCTATGGCATTGGGCACAAAGAGCAATACCACACCGGCTATCCATACAGGTAAGTCATAAAAATTACTTACGAGGTAAAAACCTTCCTCACCAGACATCCTGAAAAACATGCGCTGTAACATTTCTATGGAGCCATTCCAAGATTCTGCCCTAAAAAACACCCAGGTGATGTTCACAAACATAAAGGTGAGCAAAAGTGCCAAAACCTTGGGTAAGTTCAATCCCAACTTGGTCCACTCTCTGTGAATTACAAGCGCTATTCCATGCAAAAACCCCCAGAAAATAAACGTCCATCCGGCACCATGCCAGATACCTCCAAGCAAAAAAGTAATGATCAGGTTGATGCTTGTTCTCAAATTCCCATTTTTATTTCCTCCCAAAGGGATATAGACATAATCCCGGAGAAACCGACTTAAGGTCATGTGCCAATTCCTCCAAAACTCCTTAATACTTAATGATTTGTAGGGAGAATTGAAGTTTTGAGGAAGCCGAATATTAAACAAAAGCCCTAGCCCTATGGCCATGGCTGAATAACCACTAAAATCAAAATAAAGTTGTAAGGAATAAGCCAAAGAAGAGGCCCAGGCTTCTGCCGATCCTAAAGAATTAATATTGGCATATCCTTTGTTAGCTATAAGAGCAAAGCTGTCAGCGATTACGATCTTCTTTGCCAGCCCCATCATGAAAATAAACAAACCTCTGGACAGGTTGTCGTAATTGATTTTAGTAAGATTAGGCTTCCTAAACTGCCCCATCATTTCAGAATGGTGCACAATAGGCCCGGCTATCAATTGAGGAAAAAAAGAGACAAATAACCCGTAGGAAAATAAACTTTTCTCCTTCGGCGTTCCTTTATAACTATCTACCAAATAGGCAATTTGCTGGAAAGTATAAAAGGATATACCCAGCGGAAGAACGAGGTTTAGATAACCAACAGAGAGGTCGGGAATAAAATTAAGGTTGTAAATGAGGAAGTCAGTGTATTTGAAAAACACAATGCCTAATAAATTGACAGTTATGCCAAATACTAGTGTTTTTTTCTTTCCAGGGTAAATTCTTTTGGAGATAAAATAGTTGAATCCTATGGAAAAGAGAATCAGCGCCAAGTAAGCGGGATTCCACCAACCATAGAAAAATAACGAGCAGCTAAGGAGCCAGATACCCGTGAAAGGTGATTTTAGCTTAGGGCCGAAAAAATAAAAAACTAAAAGGGTGACAGGCAGAAAGCCTAGTAGAAATTCAAAAGAATTAAATAACATTTTATTTTAAGTTCAGCTAAAAAATTTAATATTAACATATCCTTAATAGGCAAATAAGCGAAATGAAAATAAATACCCATCGAAAAGGTTGATTAATTCTTATAAAAAATTAAAGAAAACCTATCTATGGTTGATTTCAAATTTTCAGATAATTTCATGCTGATTAATATTTTACCTAAAAGTAAATTTATGGAAATGTGATGATTTCACGAAACATAATACCTGAAAATATACTTCTTCTATTTAAAACTCTTTTTCCACTAAAATTTTTAACTATTTAACTTAAAATTGTAATAAAGATACCCATGCAACTCTCCTTCCAAAAATCCTTTTACGCACTTGCTTTTGTATTTCTCCTTTTGTTTGCCATGGTTACGGCCAAGAGTGTGTTAATATCTTTATGCTTTGCCTTATTACTATCATTTATCCTTCATCCACTGCATAACTTTTTGATGCGTAAAGGTGTCCCATTAATTCTAGCGGCATTTTTGGTTTTGATCACTTTTTTCTTGATTATAATTGGAGTGTTTACATTCTTTTCTGCAGAGATTATCTCACTTTCAGATGAGCTGAGCAATTTCAGAGATAAGTTGATGACCTTGTTCACTGATTCTATAGTTTATTTAAATGAAAATGTAAGTTTTCTAGGGAATCTGGAAAAAGAAAAAATTCTATCTGATGCTAAATCTTGGGCTAAAAGTGGCGCAACAGACCTCATAGGCACTACCTTCAACAGTACCACTAGCTTTTTTACAGGCCTGTTTACCACAATCATTTACTGCTTTTTATTTTTGATATATAAGGATGGCTTGGTAAATGCATTTACTCGTTTTGCTCCTGATGACAAAGAGTCAGAATACCTTCATATGCTTAAAAAGATCCAGCTCGTTGGCCAAAAATACCTATCAGGAATGCTTACCTTAATCCTTATTCTAGGCTTTGCCAATAGCATTGGGTTATGGATCATAGGCCTTGACAATCCATTCCTCTTTGGTTTTTTAGCAGCCTCTCTTTCCATAATTCCTTACGTAGGAACCACCCTCGGCGCAAGTATACCGGTACTTTATGCCTTTATGTCTAAAGATGAGCTATGGGTACCTTTAGCCGTTGGGCTTATGTTCTGGCTTATTCAAGTCATAGAAAGTAATTTTCTAAGTCCTAAAGTGGTAGGGAACAGCGTGAATATAAACGCCCTTGCAGCCATTCTAAGTTTAATCGTTGGAGCATCCGTATGGGGCGTGGCTGGGATGATACTATTTTTGCCCTTTGCTGCCATGCTAAAAGTTGTTTGTGATCATTACGAGCCACTTAAACCCTTCGGCATGTTACTTGGCGACGATCAATTCAACGAAAACGAAAAGAATTCCAATTCTTGGTTTAAAAAAGTGAAAGAAATGTTTTAGGCTAGCCCAGAAAATTTGGGTGAAAAGATAGCAATCCTATCAAAACCTGAAATATTAGGTTTTGATAGGGTTGCTTGTGGCTCTCCTAGCTTTAAAGCTAAAGCTTATTTTTGTTCAGAAAGGTAAGTTATCAAAGAAGCAAATTCCTCATAGGACAATGCATTGGCCAAACCTTCCGGCATCATAGAATTTTCCAATTCCTTTCTATCTTTAATATTTTCCGTCAAAATAGTAAAAGCCTGTCCGGCAATATTTCGGATCACTATCCTTTCGGCACTTTCAGCAGTAACAAATCCAACATAGGATTTATCGTCTTTGGTATCTACCATTACGGTAGCAAAACCCTGAGATATCGAAGCATTGGGTTTTAAAATAGACTCAGCAATTTGCTCTCTACTCATAATACTGCCTATTTGCCCCATAAAAGGCCCTTTCATGGCTTCATCGGCTGATATACTGTGACAGGCTTTACATCCTTGTTTTTGGAAGATTGCTTTTCCTTTTATTGGGTCACCTTTCACCTCTTGCATGGCCAAAAGGATATCTTCTATAGAGGATTCTCCCACCTGGCCTTTTTGATTCTTAATTTTTTCCAAGTCAATTTCCGGTTCCTCAATCGTTTCTGTGACAGAAAAATCTCCACCAAATGCTGTAATTCCCATTCGGTTTTTTTCGTTGAGCATTGCAATTACATCCCGATCGCTTGAGGTCCCATTGTCCCAAATATTTTCAAACAGCTCCTTAATTTGTGCCGATCCGGACCATAGTACTGATTTATAATACGGCCCATGGGTATCTGGTCTCGTGCCCCACCACCAAGAACCATCATAAGGAGCTTCTTTGGTATAAAGTCTCGCCAATGTGGTTAGGATACCTTGTTTTAACTCTAGATCTTCTGTTCCGGCACCATTATATTTGGCAATCAGCCCTTCTATTGCAGCATTGGAGTGCATATAGCGCAAGGCCCAAAGGCCTAATTTTGAATTCTCTGTACCCACAGCATTCAAACTCTCCTTATCAGCATCTAAGGCTACTAAGGCTCTCACCGCCAAGTGAGGTAAAATAATTTCCGAGTTCGGTGTGGCATGTGGTCCCTCTTCGCCGAATGCCGGTGCTCGAAATGAATCAGGTACTTCAGTTTTCAATAAATGAGGAATGGCAGCTTTGTCTCCTATCCTACCCAAAGCGATAAGTGCAGCAGCTTTTACCCTTACTGAAGGCTCATTCAAAGCCTCAACAAATGGGGCGATGGACAAACTACTTAAAAATGCTTTTCGGTCAGTGATTGCCCGTATAACGTACTTTTTAATGGCTGAGTCATTCATCAATTCCAATAATTGAGGAACTGCCTCTTCTCCGAGAATTTGACTATAGGCATACATGGCTGCTACTCTCGAATAATCCGGTGCATCAGCATCAGTAACTAAATCCCAGGCTTCAGAAGCTGCATCTTGGCTACCTCTTTTGATTAACTCTTGCTGGGCATAAATTCTAATGGTGGCGCTATTTTCCAATAACAAATCCACCAGGTCATCAATATCAG
>NZ_CAXBOC010000096.1:0-13182 GCF_963976465.1 uncultured Cyclobacterium sp.
ATTACCTTCCGGAGGTCGGACTTCTTCCATTCCTTCGAGGCTATTTACCACTTTATTTTTCCACGCTTCCATAATTACTTTGACGTATTTTTTTTGAAATTCCCTCGCTCAGGATAAAATTTTTCTAATTTTTCACGCATTGATGCCTTGGCTCTTTGCAACAGTGATTCTACAGATTTTCTACTGACCTCCATAATATCTGCCACCTTCTGTTGTGGTAGCCCATCGATCTGTGTCAGGATAAAAACTGTTTTTTGATTTTCTGTCAACTCATCCAAGACTTTGAATAGCAGTTTGCCATCTTCGGCATTTTCAAGTTTTATTCCGGGGTGAACGAAATCTACCGGCTCTACAATGGTCTCACCTGTATCTTTACTGAAAATAGACGAAAAAATGCCTTTTCGTTTTAGACTATTTTTCTTTCGAAGAAAATCCAGGGATTTATTGACGGTAATTCTGTAAATCCAAGTACTGACAGAGGCATCATTTTTAAATTTACCTGCGGCTTCAAAAAGTGTGATAAAAACATCTTGCAGTACCTCTTCAGCATCTTGTTCATTTTTGGTATAACTTATGGCTGTAGAATAAACTTTAGGCGAATACTTATTGTAGAAATAGTCAAGCGGTTTTTCATTGCCTCCGGCCATTTCCAATAGCATCTGATCTTCTTCATAAAGGGACCTGTCCTTAGTCATTCTTTATATTCTGGACAAAATTCATTTTACTTACGGAAATCATTAATCGCAAATATATACCCATTATAGTCGCTCGTCACTTATATAAACAGTATTTAAATGACTTTGTTGCTGAAGCCTTGGGTCTTTGGACTTTATTAGTACAGGTCTATTTTCGAAGATTTCTTCGCATCTATCCAAGGTTTCAGTCTCCAAACGCTCCATGGCCTCATTCGTGTAAAAGCTAAGGTGGGGAAATAGTAAAACATTTTCCATGGTATAAAGCTTTTTTAATGGGTGAAACTCCTGATTTAAAGGCTCATCGCTAAAAACATCCAAAGCCACACCTTCCAATGCCTGCAATAATTCCTCTTCATCTATCAGGGCACCTCGAGCTGTATTAATAATAATAGCAGTCTTTTTAATCTTTGCCAACTCTTCCCTACCAAGCATATGGTGGGTCTCATTGGTCAACACGGCATGCAATGATATAAAATCACTCTCTTCCAATAAAGTGTTGAGTGCCTCAACTTTAACAATCCCTTTTTCTGCCAATTCATCCCTGGATTTATAAGGATCATATCCAATTACTTTGGCATTGAATCCCAAACCAGCCATCCTTGCCATACTCGAACCTATTTTGCCACAACCTATTATACCCAAGGTTTTGCCTGAAACATCCTGTCCCAGCCACCTTTGTGTGGGCCATGCCCAAGCATAGCTGCTCATCTGATGATGGATTGAAGGGATCTTTTTTGTCAAAGCCAACAACATGGCAAATGCACCCTCTGCTACAGTTTCTTCTGCATATTCAGGAACATTCACCACCACAACACCCTTATTATTGGCTGCAGTTATGTCAATGGCATCTATACCCACTCCATATTTGATAATGGCCTTTAGGTTGGACGAAGCTTCTATGACTTTTTTACTTATCATAGTGTAACACATCAACAACAGGTCACAGTCCCTAACCTCTTCCAAAAGCAACTCCTCACTTATCCCTTCAGGTAAAAGAACAAGTTCATGCCCTTTTGCCTCTAGTTTTCTATCTACCAGTGGAAGTTCAAGCTCTTTATCTGTCCTTACAATCTTCATACAATAAAAAATTCTACTAAGAAATCGCACTCCAGGGGGACCCAATTATCCTTCATCTCATTTACCTACTTAAAAGTATCACATGACCCTAACTTTATAAATTTTTTTATTGGTTAAGGCTAAAGTATCTTTTTTAGGTAGGTGCATATAAACATGGTGGGTCCACCAACTTATTTCTCCTTTGGTGTACACAAGTTCACCTGTTTGCGCGTTCAAGTTAACTGATTTGACGTGATGAACACCTTCAAGTGCCGGAAAAGGGGAAAATATTGAACGATTAATATCAAACTGCCACACACTATTGGTAGTGGACAATAGCAACCGGCTATCATCGGTAAGAAACAAATCATGACCGCTTTCATCAGGGATTTCCCATTCACTGACTTGCTTTAACCAAGGCGCTGAGCTGTCCCAGTCCTCAAGCTTATACTCACGCAACTGATCGAATCCCAAAGCAAACAAACTATTATTTTGCTCATCCCATACCACACCGTGTCCTGAGAATAAACTGTCAGTAAACAATATGCTATCAGAATGGTCCAAGTCATATAGTCTAATGGAATTTCCATTCTTTGCTGTAGACAAAGCCACCACCAATTTATTTCCGGGCAGGTATTCTGCAGAATGGGCATTGGGGGCATGCGCATAAAAAACGGTCTTCTTATCGTCTCTGTTCACCAAGGCCACACCTCCACTAGAAGAAGTGATTAAAATTTGGTTTTCCCCCACAGGTTTGCATTCATCTGTCGTATTAAAATAATCATGAAAGTCTTCAGGCAGCCCTTCAGACATGGATGCTGTCCATTCCCAAACCTTGACAAATCCAAGTGAATCAGTCGCTGCCTTTTCAAATACCGCCACTTCCTCATCTCCACAGGTGATCAACTGTGAAAAGCCGTGATTAGTGTTTGTATTATTATTCCCTGTGCAGGAATAGAGCCATAATATGGATATAAGAAGAGGCAATGACTTCATGGTTTTCAAAGCTTGAATAGGCATATCTAGTAGGAATAGCAATTTTTATGAATGATTGATGATTTGACGGGTGATATTAATTCAATTTTTAAGCTTGGGCACCTACATTACTTTTTCCCCTATAATTCCTACCAAAAACCCCAATATAGCCCCCAAAGAAGAAAGGTAATTATTTTTCAACTTACTTTCAGGAATAATGTCTTGGATTAATAAATATAAAATACCCCCACTTGCAAAGGCCATCAATTGTGCGGTCAAATCAGGATAATCACTTAAGTAAAAATGACCTACCAATGCACCGGCAATTCCGGAAAAGCTTAATAATGAAAATATCACTAATGTTTTGGTGACTGTAAATCCGCTCAAAACCAAATCTCTAAAAGAATTAAAAGCTTCAGGAAGATTTTGTAAACCTATAAAAACAGCCAAAAGGGTAGCCATTTCCGGATCAATGGCAAAGGTAGCCCCCAAGGCAATCGATTCGGGAATAAAATCCATCACCATGGCCAATAAGGCAGCCAATTGACCACCCTTTTTAGCCAAATACCAATCAATCGCCATAAACAAAATTGCTCCAATTAGGAAGGAGGCCACCATCGGAAGAAGCTCCAGTTCTTCCATGCCTTTTGGTATAAGCACCAATGCCAATGCAGACAATATTATTCCTGCACCAAAGGACATCAGGGCATGAATTATCTCATATTTAATGGGCTTCTCTTTGATATGGTGACTAAAATAATTGGCTAAAAGACCACCAATAAAAACAGTAATACCCGAGAACCCCGAAAAAAGAATGAGTTTTTGTATCATCATCTATAAACTTAGCCTAACCCAAATAATCTATTACACACAAATTAAGTAATCATCTTACCAAACAAAAACATCAAAGCCTTTGTTCTGCTTCCCAGCTTCCATCCTGGTTCTAGTTGAAAAATTAAAACCAAATTTAAAATGATCCAACACCTTAAGGCAAAGGAATTTTACAAAGTTTTGACATGGTCATTAACTCCTCAAGGATCAAATGATGCACAGGAATACCTTGTTTCATCCTTGAAGCAAAAGCTTCTCGCTCAGGATCTCCGGGAATCAGCACCTTCCCTTCACTTTTCTGTGGTACAGCATTTCTCATGGTAACAATCCAATGATCCATACTCTCTTTGAAAGCCTTTAAATCCCTAAATCCTTCAATATCCCAAGCCATAAAGAAATGTCCAATTCCTTTTCCCACCTCCATTACAGGAATAGCAGAATGTATGGCAAAGGGCGTGGCAAAGGGTCCCCAATTGGCCCCACTTAAGACTGCTGTAAGGATATCAACTGCCGCAGCCAAACAGTATCCCTTATGCCCCGAGCCTTCTTTAGTACTTCCAAGTGGCAATAAAGCGCCTCCATTGATCATCTTTTCAGGAGCTGTGGTGACCTCCCCTTTTTCATCCAGACACCAATATTCAGGTATTGATTTCCCTTCCCTATGTGCAATTTCCACCTTTCCATAAGCCACAGTGCTACTGGCAAAATCAATCACCACCTCCGGTTCATTTAAAGTGGGAAAGGCCATTGCCAAAGGGTTGGTTCCCAGCATTTTTTCCTTACCATTAAATGGGGCCACGCCTTTGGTGGTATTGGTCATGGACATTCCTATATAATCCTTTCGAGTGGCCATAAGTGGATAATAACCGGCTGCTCCATAATGGTTGGTATTACAAACTGCTATGGAGCCGGACCCATGTTGGCTGGTTTTTTCAATGGCCATTTGCATGGATTGAGGACCTACCACCAATCCCAAACCATTGTCCCCATCTATGGTGGCAACTGCATGTTTTTCCCGAAGGACCTTGAGCTTTGGTTTTGGGTTGACCCTACCTGCCTTGAGTAAATCAAAATAGGTTTTCAATCTTGCTATTCCATGAGAATCAATCCCATGTTCATCGCTGTAAGCAAGCACATCCGCCGCAAGGACGGCCTCTTTAGGGGGCACGTCAAGTGACATAAAAACCTTCCCGGTAAACTCCCTTAGCGCTTGATGATTTATAAGAGTATATTTATTAGTCATTGCTTCATTTGTTATTGCAACACCTGCCCTATTTTTTTTAATGAATTAGTACCTTTAAAAAATTCATGTGAATCACTAAGCATTGAAAAAAATCGATAAAAAAAAATCCGGTCAACCAAAAGGCCGACCGGATTTTAAATTTTTTTTTAATGATATATAAAAACAAAACTCATTAAGGCAGGGGTTTAATCATTATATCTTTGTAATAAACGACGCTTTTGGGATCGTGGGCCTGAAGTGCCACAGTTCCATGACTTAACCTCTTGCCGCTGTCACCAATTTCTCCTCTATCTGTTTTTTCATTGAATTCATTGATCACTTTCCCATTGATTTTAACGGTTACATCATCACCCTGAACGATGATGTGTTGGGTATACCATTCGTTATCTTTAACAAAAGTTTCTTTTACATCTTTAAAGCTGTAAACACTACCGGTTTTCCTCCAATCACCCTGCGTTTGATTGACCTGAATTTCATAGCCTTTACTTGGCCATCCGTCTTCTTCAAACTCAGTATGAACAAAAATTCCGGAATTAGCCCCAGGCATGGTTTTTACCTGCATCTTCAATTCAAAGTTTTTAAAATCATGCTTTTTGTATTTGCCGGTGTAGAACATGTGGGACCTTGGCCCCTCCACCTTAATTACTCCATCCACTATGCTGAATGATTCAGGATTTTCACTAAAAGACCAACCTTTAAATGATTTGCCATTAAAAAGCTCCTTCCAGCCTTTATCTGCTTTTTGAGCGGACACGTTTAAGGAGATTAATGCACATATAACAATTGCTAAGATTCTTTTCATCGGATTTAATTTGGATTAGTATTGTTTAGGCGTTCAAATTAATACTTTCTTAGGGATATTTCAAGTATAGCATGTGAATCACTTTTCAAAATATTTTCAAACCAACAATTCAAAATAATTTGATTGCAGAATGAGAAATAATAAAATATAAAAGTCAACTCTATCTCTTTCATCTCTTCTTTTTAAAATTAAATTCACCTAAAATGAATTCATGTAATTTTATCTTGAAAATAAAATTTTTGATTTCAGAATACTCACTGTATTTTAGGGAAATTTTAAAGTAATGTTTTATGAGCCAGGTAGAAAAAACCAGTTATTCCAGAGAAGAGCTTCAGGAATTTGAATCGCTTATTAATGAAAAACTGTCCATCGCTAAAGACGAGTTGAATCAATTGAAACGTTCTTTAAGTAAACAAAATGACAGTGGAACTGAAAACACGGCCTCCACATCAAAGCTACTTGAAGACGGAGCTGACACGCTTGAAAGAGAGAGCCTAAGTCAATTGGCTGCAAGACAGCAAAAGTTTATTATTAATCTGGAAAATGCTCTGAGGAGGATAAAAAACGGGACTTATGGGGTATGTGTAGACACAGGAAAACTCATAAGCAAGGAAAGGTTAAAGGCCGTCCCCCATACCATGCACAGTATTGAAGCAAAATTAGGCAAAAAATAAGCGTGGACTTTTTACCCAAACATATAGAAGCATTAATATTTTGTTCCCCAGAACCCCTTGGCATCAAGGAAATTCAAAAATGTCTCGCAGAAATGTTTGAGACAGAAATTCCTATGGCGCACTTAGAAGAAGCACTGGAGGAACTGACCAACAAATACCTTTCTGATGATTTTTCATTCAGCTTGGAAAATTTGGCAGGAGGCTACCAGTTTTTGACAAAGCCGGCCTACCTCAGCAGTGTAGCCATCCTGCAAAAACACCAATCACAAAAGAGACTTTCCAATGCTCAATTGGAAACCCTTTCTATTATTGCCTATAAACAGCCCATCACTAAATCTGAAATGGAGCAAATTAGAGGTGTCAATTGTGATTATTCTGTACAAAAACTCCTTGAAAAGTCTCTTGTAGCCATAAAAGGAAAGTCTGATGGACTGGGAAGGCCCATTCTATATGGCACCAGTCCAAAGTTCATGGAGTACTTTGGCATTAATGATTTAAGCGAACTCCCTCAACCTAAGGATTTCAAAGCGGAAGAAAATGAAATTGGAAATCAATCGGATTGATTTCTCCTGTTTGATGTAATTATTTAATAAATAGCACTAAATTTGCATCCGCTTTGAAACTTAAGGTAAAGTCACCTTAGGCTCAAGCCATTACATTCGTATATTTTAATACAGCAGAGATGCTGCAAGCTTATGAAAAAATTCAACAATAGGTCCGAAAGGTCTCCTAAAAATTCAAAAGGAGAGTCGACCAACTCCGGGAAACGTAGTTCTTACGATAAAAAAAAGGAGCCTAGCTCCAAAATCCCTGAAGAAAAAACTGAATACAAAGGAAGGGGACGCAATCAAAAACCCATTTTTGGCAAAGCCGAAGACAAAGAAAGGAAGAAAAAGCCTTTCAAAAAGCCTTTTTCACCTCTCAAGAGCGGAAAAAATAAATCAGAGGCTCAACCGCAGTACAACCTTAAAAGCATTCAAAAATCCGGGCATAAGGAATCTGATGAAATCAGATTGAATAAGTTCATTGCCAACGCCGGCATTTGTTCCAGAAGAGATGCAGACAAACTCATTGAAAATGGGGAAATCTCCGTGAATGGGAAAGTGGTAAATGAAATGGGTTATAAGGTGCTTAGAAAAGACCGTGTGGTATACAAGGGAAAATCCATACGTCCTGAAAAACCTGTTTATATTTTACTTAATAAACCAAAGGATTTTATTACCACCACTGATGACCCCTTCGAACGAAAAACAGTCATGCACTTGGTAGAAAATGCCTGTGAAGAACGACTTTTCCCTGTAGGCAGGTTGGATAGAAATACCACCGGACTTTTACTTTTCACCAATGATGGAGAACTATCTGCCAAACTCACCCACCCTTCTTATGAGATCAAAAAAATCTACCAGGTAACCTTGGATAAACCCATTGCCAAAAATGATGTGGAGGCGATTCTTGAAGGGGTTACATTAGAAGACGGACTTACTGAAGTTGATGATCTTCAAGTTTTGTCTAAGGACAGAACCATCATGGGTATAGAGATCCATTCCGGTAAAAACAGAATTGTACGTAGGATATTTGCCCATTTCGGTTACGAAGTCATCGCCCTAGACAGGGTGACCTTTGCCGGATTAAGCAAAAAAGACATTCCAAGAGGTAATTATCGATTCCTCGAAGAAAAAGAAGTGATTAATCTTAAATTTCTCAACAAAAGAAAAAATAAAAAGCGACCTAAATAGTCGCTTTTTTTCTAGCATGGTTTTGGCTGTAATTGATCAGAAATAAACCTGATTAATTATGAAAGCCATCTGGAAAGGAAAAACACTCGCAGCATCTGATGAGACGGTATTTTTGGAAAACAACCATTATTTTCCGCATGCGTCTCTAAACAGGCAATTTTTTGAAATCTCTCAGACTACCTCTGATTGCCCTTGGAAAGGAAGAGCGAATTATTACCATATCCGTGTTGGGGAGGACACCAATCTTGATGCTGCCTGGCATTACCCTGAACCAAAAGAAGCTGCAAGGGAAATAAAAGACCATGTGGCTTTCTGGAAAGGGGTAGAGATCAAAGAATAATCCCCATGAAAAAATACGATGCAATCATCATAGGTGCCGGGCAATCGGGAATGCCCTTGGCAAAAAAGATAAGTGCAAAAGGTTTGACTGTGGCTTTGGTGGAAAAAAGAGTAATAGGCGGGACATGCATCAATGATGGCTGTTCACCTACCAAGACCATGGTAGCCTCAGCAAGAGTGGTTCACCTGGTGGGCAGAGCTGAAGACTTCGGTGTAAATGTAAAAAGTTACACTATCGATCAAAAGGCCATCAAAGCCCGCAAAGACCACATTGTTACTACCTTTAGGGGAGGGGCTGAGAAAAGCCTTACAAAAGCAAAAAACGTAGACATCATCTTAGGCAAAGCAACTCTTCTTTCATCCAACGAAGTAAGCATTGAACGGGAAGGAGCTGAAGTTCTTGAAATTAAAGGGGATAAAATCTTCCTAAATTCTGGTGCTTATCCCTTTATCCCTAAGGTTGATGGTTTGAAAGAAACACCTTACCTGACCAGCACAAGCATCATGGAGCTCGAGGAAACTCCAAAGCACTTGATTATTCTTGGTGCCGGATATATAGGGCTTGAATTTGGACAGATGTTCAAAAGATTTGGTAGCAAGGTCAGCATTATAGACAAAGCCCCAAAACTTGTACCCAAGGAAGATAAGGACGTTTGTGAGGAAATTTCAAAGATCTTTGCTGAAGATGAAATTAACACCTACTTGGATACCTCGGTCACTAAGGTGAATTTCGAAAACGATCAATTTAAAGTTTATCTGGAAGGTAAATCAGGACCAAAAACTATTGAAGGCAGCCACTTACTGGTAGCTACCGGGAGGAAACCCAACAGCAAGGGCTTGGGGCTAGAGGACATCGGTGTAAAGCTTACGAAAAAGGGTCATATAGCAGTAAATGAAACCTTTAAGACCAGCGTTCCGAACATCTATGCCCTTGGAGATGTCGCCGGATCACCACCTTTTACCCATATGGCATATAATGATGCGCACATTGCCTTTAGAAGTATCTATGAAGGAGATAAAGAAATCTCTTCAAAGGACAGGTTGCTTCCCTACTGTGTGTTTATTGATCCTCAACTGGCAAGAATAGGACTTAATGAGCAGGAAGCCAAAGAAAAAGGGGTCTCCTATAAGGTGGGGAAATTTTTCATGAAGCATGCCGGTAGAGCACTGGAAACCGATGAAACGAATGGTTTTTTTAAAGTAATAGTGGATCCGGAGAGCAAGCAGATCTTAGGTGCTACCATTTTAAGTTTAGATGGAGGAGAGGTGATGGCGGTCCTTCAGATGGCCATGGTAGGTAAGGTTACCTATGATAAAATTCAAAATCTTCCCATTGCGCATCCTACATTGGCAGAAAGCCTGAATAATTTGATGATGCAAATTGAGTGAATTCCATTTACAACTAATTGTTTTAATGATGGTTGCGTAATACCCCCCTTCAAGGTGGCTAGGGAAAGAAGATTTTCAGAAACCCCAAAGGGGTGCCAAGATTATAGCAAAATGGTACCTGAAAAATACATAAATCCCGTGGGGATGGTATTATAAAATTAGCCAATCCAGCAAAAAATTCAATAAAATAAGTTGCAGGTATAATTTTACCCTCTGATGGCTTTAATGCTGTCACCCCTTTGGGGTTTTGAATTTGATGCGATTTTTAAATCTATAATCCTGTCATCCCTTTGGGATTCGGTTTTGTAAATTTGTGTTAGTACTACCTATGAATAAAATTTAAAACGGTAAACTTTTTTCAGGACGGGTCAATTTTATACTGTAAACCTATACCATTATATAAATATTAAATTATATAAATAATAATATGTACTTAAATTTTAGGACGAGTCAGGATGTTTACGAAATAATCCCCCTTTTTCCTCCTTTGAAGAAAAGGGGGATTTCGTGCTTACAGGACTTACGAGTGCGTACCTGATTATACATTCCCTCAGCCCGTTACAATTTCAATAATTCAGCAATAAAGTACCTTTTTGCCGAAACTCCCCCTTGAGAAAGAGGAGTAGCGCCTGTCTCAACAGAATCTTTAGGGGATCATCTCTTAAAAATCATTGTTTTATCAATAAATATTTGTGGAGAGGAAATGGTTTTTAAATTTTCTTTCCCGGTCGTATTTTTTGGTTAATTCCAGAAAATCAGGGTACTTTTCATATTGCTGTTTTAGCGCTTTAGGGTTCATAGTGAAAAGTTTTCCCCAGTGGGGTTTTCCATTGAATGCTGCCAGTGTTCCTTCAATTTTGGGGATTAATTCCATTACTTCTTTGACATGAGGCTTCCATGTAAAATGAATGGCTACACTATCTTGGTGATAACATGGACTCATCCAAAAATCATCCGCAGCAATTGCCCTAATTTCCGAAATAAATAAATGAGGAAAAATTTGATCGTTTAATTTTTCTATCGCAAGGATGGCTGCTACGGCATTTTCACGAGGAACAAAAAATTCAGATTGTAACTCTTCTCCTGCACTTGGATTAAAATCCATTTTAAAATGGGGCAACCTGTCGTACCAAGGTCCTGGCATGCCCATCTGTTCAGAACAGCATTCTGCCGACTGCGCCAGAAAAGGATGAATGTTTTTGGTTGCTGCTGTTGCACCATAAAAATCAGCTTCCATTTGAACAGAGGCCTCAGCCACTTTTTGTTTGACCCATACTTCACTTATCTTCTTGTCTCTCCAGTCGGTAAACAAACTTACGCTGTATCCGCTAGACATTATGGCATCAAAATGCAATTCCAAACTTTCTAGTGGAAGGTTTAAAAAGACATTTTGCTGAACGGGAAAGGTTTCCTGTACCTCAAGGGTTAATTTAGTAATGATCCCAAAGGCACCAAGACCTACAACCACGGCATAAAAGTCAGGATCTGATTTGTCCAGGTTTTTCAGCTCACCGTTGGGCATGACCAATTCGATGGCTACTACCGCAGTGGCCAGGTTCCCATTTTCCACACCCGATCCGTGGGTAGCTGTAGCACATGCTCCTGCCACGGTTATATGGGGCAAGGAAGCCAGGTTATGCAAAGCGAAACCTTGCGCGTGTAATTCTTTACAAAAATCACCGTAGCGTGCCCCCGCTTCCACTGTCAAGGTCTTTTTGTCCTTATCCAATCCAAGGACTTTGTTTAATTGCTTGGTAGAAATCTGATTTTTAGAACTGTCTGCAATGTCATTGAAACAATGTTTGGAACCCAGGGCTTTTATCTGATCCAATCGCTTAACCAAGTCCTGAATTTCAGCTACTGTACTTGGTTCATAAAGGTTTTTTGCTTTGAAAGTATAATTCCCAGCCCAGTTTTTTCTCTTCGAACCTATCGTCTCACTTTCCTCCATAATTTGATTTATTTCTTTTTTATGTGGAACAAGACAAATAGGAAGCCACAATTCCATCAGTCGAAGCTAAGCTTGATGTTTTAATAACCTCTTCCTTTTAATTGCAAACCTTTAATATACCCTAAATTCACTAATTTTTTTTCATCAGGTTGCAAAATGCATCAATTGAAACCAATTCTTCATAACTTCTCCGGCTTGAAACCCACAAAAACCATCTCGTCTTCCGAAGGGTTGTGACGGGATGGTTAAGGGATAGGTAAAGCTTTCCATTATGGGTAAAATACATGCGGGTATATATAGTATTTTTAGGCAGATCCACTTCTCCTACTTTCTCAAAGTCGCTGTTGATCATGATTACTGAAGGAGGTTTGTTATCCCAATTTCGCCTTTGTCCATCAGGACCTATATAGTCTACCTTGCGGTAAGCCAGACGGTAGAGCAGTTTATTTTGCTCATCATAGGCCAGCTCCCGGTAGGAGTTGGAAGTGACATAAAACTCTTCGTGTCCATCCATATTTGGGCTGTCCCAAGGGAGTGCATCTCCAAAGTACTTACTCCCAGCCTCTCTTTCAGTTAGCTCTTCTTTTTCCAAATCATAGACCAATATATTATTATAAAAAGGAATTCCAAAAACCAAGTATCGATCATCTGCCAACCCATGCGAACTATGGCTAAAATAAGCACCATGAACAAAATCGTTGAAAAACTTGGGTAGCTCAAAAACATATTGAATCGGTTCGTTTACGCTGTTAGCAATTTTCATAAACATGGTGCCTGACCATTGCCCTGGGCCATTGTAATCAGTATCTACTTTAGTTAATACATAAAAATCATCACTGGTTTTATGATACAACAAAGGGCTTTGTGTAGAATACATCTGCACTAAAGGCTTGCCCTTCCTTGATGTATCATCAGTTTCTATTGTCTTTTTAAGATTCCCCTCAAAGTCAGTTAAGTAAAGCCGTATCCTATAGGTGCTAGCTATAAGCAGGGTAGAGTCTGAAATTACTTCAAAGGCCTTAAGTTATCCCACAGCATTTGGTCCATCCAAATATAAACGCACTTTAAAGTCCTTTCCCTTATCAGAGAGTGCATAAAATTCCAAATCATTTGTGTTTACATTTACTACCCCTAGGTACGGGATATTGTTTATGATAGAGGCCTTCACATACCTGCTGTATACATCTGATCGGTACCCTATAGGAATCGTTAAGGTATCGGTAGGAACCAAAGTCGTCTTTTGGTCAAATTCACGGGCTGTTGGATCAAGTTCTTTGACTTCTTGGCAGGAAGCCGAAAGACAAAGCAGAAGTACTCAAATCAGTATATTTTTCATCTCCAGATTTTATTTTCGTCTATTCGGAAGTGCATACATCAGTAAAACATCATAGATTTAAACCTTTGGTTCTTAACCTATATCTAACATTAAATTTTCAATCCGTTTTAAAACAAAAAAATAATTTCAAAAAAAAACAAATAGTTTATGTTATT
>NZ_CAXBOC010000097.1:0-13151 GCF_963976465.1 uncultured Cyclobacterium sp.
GTGGTCCTGGAAAGCAAAGGTATCTTGGAACTGGTGGCAGAAATGAAAGGGGAAATCGGGGGAACCATAAAAGTTGGTATTATTCCTACCCTTGCCCCCAACCTATTGCCACTTTTTATAGGGAATTTTATTGAAAAATACCCAAATGTACTAGTAGAAGTTCAGGAGATGGTCACAGAGGAAATCCTTAGCAGGTTAAAAAATGATGAACTTGATTTGGGTTTAGTGGTAAGTCCACTACAAGAAGGTGGAATTGTTGAAAAACCTATTTTCTACGAGAAATTTTTTGTGTACCTGTCCAAAGAACATCCCCTTTTAAACCAAAAAGAAATTCCTGTAGGGGATCTTCCGGCAGAGGATTTGTGGGTGTTACAGCAAGGCCACTGTTTTCGGGACCAGGTTCTTAATCTTTGCGACAAAAATGTCTTTCAACGAAAAAATTTCCATTATGAAAGTGGCTCGATTGAGGGCCTTAAAAACATGGTGGACCGGTATACAGGAATTACATTACTTCCTGAACTTGCTACCGAAAACCTGTCCGATGAAGAAAAAACCAGACTCAGACCATTTGCAGGTGATCCTCCCGTGAGAGAGATCAGTCTGATAAGAACGCGTAACTTTTTAAAGCAAAGGTTGGTGAACTTGCTTTTTGAAGAAATCAAGGCTGCCATCCCTCCACACATGCAATCAAACAAGGATGGGCGACTTGTAAATTTTAAATTATAGCGCAAAATCCATTCAAATTGTATTAATTTTGTCGTTTAATTCAATCAATTCAGCGGTCATTCTAAGTGTTTTCTTTACCACTTTAAGAAACTAAATTACACGTATCGCAAAACGAAAAATATTCTGCACACTAGTTACCCTTATTGGGTATAAAACAAAATATAGCACCATGGAACTAAAAAAATACATTGAATCCAATTCCAAAAGATTTTTAGATGAGCTGTTGGATTTACTACGCATCCCCTCAGTTAGTGCTGATCCTGCTTATAAAAAAGAGGTTTTCACTGCTGCGGAATATGTCAAAAGCAGCCTGGAAGCGGCCGGCGTAGACCAAGCTGAAATCTGCAACACAGACGGTTACCCCATCGTTTATGGGGAAAAGATTATTGATCCTGCTGCACCTACAGTATTGGTATACGGACATTATGATGTGCAGCCTGCAGATCCTTTAGAATTGTGGGATTCTCCTCCTTTTGAACCTGTGATCAAGAAAACTGAGAGTCACCCCAATGGAGCTATTTTTGCCAGAGGATCAGCAGATGACAAGGGACAGTTTTACATGCATGTGAAAGCTTTTGAAGCCATGCTTACCAGTGGTCAGCTCAATTGTAACGTTAAGTTTATGATTGAGGGGGAGGAAGAAGTTGGCTCAGAAAACCTGGATGTTTTCGTGCGCAACAATCAAGAAAAGCTGAAAGCAGATGTGGTGTTAATTTCCGACACCTCTATGATTTCCCTGGAACATCCTTCAGTAACCGTTGGCTTGAAAGGCTTGGCATATATGGAAGTAGAAGTTACTGGGCCGAATAAGGACTTGCACAGTGGAACATTCGGTGGAGCGGTGGCCAATCCTATTAATATCCTTTGTAAGATGATCAGCTCTCTTCATGATGAAGACAATCGCATTACCATACCCGGCTTTTATGACAATGTTGAAGAGTACGATGAAGCATATCGCCAACAATTGAACAAAGCTCCTTTTGATGAAGCGGATTATAGGAAAAAATTAGACATTAAAGAAACCTATGGAGAAAAAGGCTACACTACCATAGAAAGGGTGGGCATCAGACCAACCTTAGATGTGAATGGGATTTGGGGTGGATACATAGGTGAAGGAGCCAAGACGGTGCTACCGTCAAAAGCCAATGCAAAGATCTCCATGCGTCTGGTTCCCAACCAGGACCATAAGGCCATAGCCAAGCTTTTTGAAGAACACTTTAAAAGCATTGCTCCTCCTGCAGTAAAGGTTAAGGTTGTGCCACATCATGGTGGACAAGCGGCAGTAATTCCTACAGATTCTATAGGTTATAAAGCGGCCGAAGCGGCCATAGATGAGGCTTTCGGGAAAAAAGCCATCCCAACAAGGGAAGGAGGATCTATACCTATCACTTCACTGTTTCAACAGGTTCTAGGCCTGGACCCAATATTGCTTGGTTTTGGACTGGATACAGATGGCATCCACTCTCCAAATGAGCATTATGGAGTTGACAATTATTTTAAAGGCATAGAAACCATTGCTTTGTTTTTTAAACATTATCACCGCCTTTCAAGTAAAGCTGAATAGATAGGAACAAAAGTAAAAGGTGATAAGGAACTAATCATTAACGTTTTTAATTACTATTGGATGTATCACCAAATAGGGTAAAAAAACGGTAATGAATTTCAATAAGTTAATTTTTATAACCTTAAGCTTCTTTTTCTTGAGCCTTGCATTAAGTGCTCAGGTAATTTCCCCTCCAAAATGGGAAATCCAACTGGACCAAAAAAATCCACAGGTAGGAGATGAGCTTGCCCTTATTTTTAAGGCCGCCATCCCTACCAATTGGTATATTTATTCCAATGAGTTTGACCCCAACCTTGGGCCTTTGCTAACTGAGGTAAAGCTGGAGGAGTCCAAGGGAATAGATCTGGTAGGAGGCTTGGAAGCCATTGGCTCCAAACAAAAATACGATGAGATTTGGGAAGGATACATCACCTATTTTGAAAAAGAAGGACTGTTCCACCAAAAGCTTATCATAACCGAAGAAAATGCAGTAATTAAAGGCACACTGGAATACCAAATGTGTTCTGACATTACCAATCAGTGCATCAATTACCAAGAGGATATCAATATTACTTTAGGTGATCCAACATCAAGTGAAGGACCTAGTGAAGTTACCCCTGAGGAAATCTCTTTAGAACAACCTAAAGAATCCTTGGTTGGGTTTATGCTCATTGCCTTTCTTGCAGGTCTGGCCGCACTATTGACCCCTTGTGTTTTTCCAATGATACCGATGACAGTTACCTTCTTTACAGGAAGAGGTAAAAACAAACTGGAAGGATATAGAAATGCCTTTATTTATGGCTTTTCGATTATTGCTATTTATACCATTGCCGGTACCTTACTTGCAGCCATTCAGGGTCCTGAATTTGCCAATTGGCTGTCAACCCATTGGCTTCCAAACGTATTCTTTTTCGGGGTATTTATTTTCTTTGCATTGGCCTTTTTAGGTTTGTTTGAGATCACTCTTCCCGCCGGATTTGTAAATAAGATGGATGCTCAAGCAGACAAAGGAGGCATGCTGGGTATTTTCTTTATGGCATTTACGCTCGTGCTGGTTTCTTTCTCCTGTACCGGCCCAATTGTAGGTTCAATCTTAATAAGTTCTGCCGGAGGTGCCTTGCTCAAACCCATTTTGGGCATGTTTGCCTTTTCCCTGGCTTTTGCATTGCCCTTTACCTTATTTGCTATTTTCCCCGGCTGGTTAAATTCTCTGCCAAAATCCGGAGGTTGGTTAAATTCAGTAAAAGTGGTTCTGGGCTTTTTAGAACTTGCCTTGGCCTTCAAATTCCTAAGTGTTGCCGATCAGGTTTACCATTGGGGCATTTTAGACAGAGACATCTATTTGGCCATCTGGATAGTAATTTTCACATTGCTGGGCTTGTACCTTCTTGGTAAATTACGGCTTCCGCATGACAGCCCTTTAGATTTTGTCAGTGTGCCGAGGTTAATGTTAGCCATCGCCACATTTGTTTTGGTGGTCTACATGATTCCGGGTATGTGGGGCGCACCACTTAAGGGCCTTAGTGGCTATTTACCTCCCCTTTCGTCCCATGATTTTGACCTGAGTCAAATCAGTCGCCAAAGCTCAGAAAACGAACTAGACGAAATTCCTAAGTACGCCGATTTCCTTCACTTCCCTCACGGCATCCAAGGTTATTTTGACTATGACCAAGCCTTGAGAGCAGCCAAAAGGCAAAACAAACCCTTGTTTATCGATTTTACCGGACACGGTTGTGTCAATTGCCGGGAAATGGAGGCAAGGGTATGGTCAGATTCCAGGGTGCTCAAACGTCTAAAAGAGGATTTTGTAATGGTAGCCCTGTACATTGACGAAAGATATACCTTGCCTGAAGAACAATGGTACACCTCTACCTATGACAATAAGGTCAAAAAAACCATTGGAAAGCAAAATGCAGATTTTCAAATTACACGCTTTAATAACAATGCCCAGCCTTATTACGTCATTTTGGATCATGAGGAAGAGTTGTTGATCAATCCCATCGCTTATGAAACGGATATCCAAAAATTCATAGACTTTCTGGATAAAGCAAGTAAGGAATTTAAGAATAGAAAAGCTTTAAATTAACGAGTTCTATATCTTTTTATGAACGATACTGAAGCCATCCAATTCCCGGATGGCTTTTTTATTGGAGGGCAATAGATAGAATCCCTAGGAGCCATATAAAATTGAAGGACAATTGAGGTAAACTATTTTCTATTTATTTATACCAAACATTGCTAGCCATCTAACTATTGGCCAACTTTGCGGGCCAAAAGTCATTCTAGTTAACAGTGAGGAAGATTAAGCAAGGTATTCAAAAGGTCAAATTGATCGCCTATAAGGAAACCAGCCACCAACCCATAGATAACCTTTGGTCATTTTGTGGCGCCTTTATAGGCATTGCTGCTATAGGTATGCTCCAACAATTGTTTTATCATTTTGAAAGAGAAGATCAATTGTTTTTAATCGGTGCATTTGGTGCTTCTTCTGTATTGCTATTCAGTGCCTCCAACAGTCCTTTGGCACAGCCCAGAAACACCTTATTTGGGGGTACCCTTTCTGCATTGGTTGGGGTTTTGACCTATAAGTTGTTTTATTTAGAGGAATTTATTTGGCTTTCTCCTGCATTGTCTGTTGCCTTGGCAATCTTGGTCATGCAGTATACCAAAACTTTGCACCCTCCCGGAGGAGCCATTGCCCTGATTGCCAATATTGGTTCTGAGGAAATAAAGGAAATGGGATTTCTATATGTGCTCAACCCTATTTTCAGCGGCCTGGTGGTTTTGCTTCTTGTCGCTTTATTGTTTAATAATATTTCTAAAAATAGAATATACCCCTATCGGGAAGTGAATATTAGAAAGCTCAGTTACTCTGAGAAACTCTTCAAATGGAAGATAAAGCGTCCCGGTTAAGTCCATACGATTGCAAAACATTACTTAGAATCTTAACAAGCAAGGGATAAACTTTAGGCCAACTCAAAATTATGCAGTCCTTGAAATCTATTGAAGACGGATAGTACAATAGGACACGTGCTACCTGTCCTAAGCCTTCTCAGGAAGGGTTGCAATCCCAGGAAAAAGCTTGTTTGAAGATTTAAGGTCTATGGCCTATTTCGGGTTAATTGGCCTGCCTATTCCTTATCTTTGTCTTCCTTTACATGGGCAAAGTTGAATTCTATTGGTATTTTCTAACAATAGCCCGTATTTTTGGTTAGCAAAACGGACAATTAAATAAATCATGAATAAGAGCAAATCCAAAACAGGCATTTTGTTGGTCAATTTGGGAACCCCTGATAGCCCAGAAACGGGAGATGTAAGGAAGTACCTCAGAGAGTTTTTGATGGATGGAAGGGTTTTGGATATCCCTTTTCTATCAAGGTGGATGCTGGTCAATTTTATTATTGCACCTTTCAGGTCTCCAAAATCTGCCAAAGAATACCGCAAACTATGGACAGAAAGAGGCTCCCCCTTATTATTCCATACTGAGGACTTAAGGGACAAGTTGGTTCCATTGCTTGATCAGGAAAAATACCAGGTTGAAATTGCCATGAGGTACCAAAGCCCAAGCATTGCCGATGGCTTGAAAGCCTTAAATAAAGCCAATGTAAAAGAAATTGTGGTTTTGCCTCTTTTCCCTCAATATGCCTCTGCCAGTAATGGTTCTGTCATAGACAAGGTAATGGAGCTTGCCAGAGAGTGGCAAATAATTCCAAGCATCCGCTTTATAAGTAATTTTGTGGAACATCCTTTGTTTCTTGAAGCCTGGGCTGAGTTGGGCAAAAAGCAAATGGCTGAGGGCGATTATGACCGTTACTTGTTTTCATATCATGGCCTGCCCGAAAGACAAATTTTAAAAGGTTCGGTAGACGGCTATTGCCAGCTGAATGGAAAATGCTGTGCAAGCTACCATAAGAAAAACAGGTATTGTTACCGTGCTCAAAGCTTCCACACCACCCGTTTGATTTCAGAAAAACTTCAACTACCAAAAGAGAAGGTGCTTACCTCTTTTCAATCCAGGCTTGGTAAAGACCCTTGGATCAAACCTTATACGGATGACCTTATCAAAGAAATGGCGGCAGATGGAGTAAAGAAGGTGATGGTCTTTTCTCCTGCCTTTGTGGCCGACTGTCTGGAAACCACTGTGGAGGTAGGAGAAGAATACAAAGATCTCTTTATCGAGCTAGGTGGTGAAAAATGGGACCTGGTTCCAAGTTTAAACTCAGAAGACACCTGGGTTCAATGTGTTAAGGAACTTGTCACCACAGAAAAATAATGCCCTTTGGCCTTGGAATGATTAAGACAATAATTCCAGGGCCATTTTTTTATAGGCATCAAGCTTTGGAATCGGAATCCCAGTTTCCTTGGCCCTTTCATCCCATTCCCTCATTTTCAAAATTAGCTTGTGCTCAGGATCTGCCTCAAATTCTCTGGCCTCCTCAGTCGTCATTACTCCCCCTTGAAAGTTTAAGGTTTGCTTACTTGCCTCAGACAATTTCTGAAAGTAAACGGGGTTTTTAAAAGTAAGGTACCTTTTGGCCTCCACATGACTTTCCACCAATCTGGCCACTTTTTCAGGAAAACCTAACTTTCGCAGGTAATCTGCACCAAGTTTTTCATGATCCATTACGCCATACCCATCCATCTGTTCCAACTCCTCTCTTTGGGAAAACAAATGTCCCAAATCGTGAAAGAATGCTGCTAAGATCACCTCATTCCCATAGCCCTCCTCCTCTGCCATTTGAGCGGCTTGGCTCATGTGTTCTATTTGAGAAACAGGCTCCCCAATATAATCTGCATTTCCATAGGATTCATACAGGGAAAAAACTTCATTGATTTTGCTTTCGGTGGAAGGATCTGTCATGGTCGTATTGTTTTATGCTGAAATTAAAAACATTCTTTTATTTCGACAATTTTGAATGAAAAAAAAATTAACCATTTGTAATACCCGCTTTTATTAGGTTACCGATATTTTTGATTATTTTAAGACATTGAAGTTATATAGGATACCATAAAATGCTTGAATCATGAATACCCCTATCAAGTTGGCTGTTTTTGATATGGCCGGAACCACAATTAATAACAATGCAGTGGTTCCCCAGCTATTATTGAAGGCATTTTCATCCAATGGTTTTGATCAACTTAACCTGGACTTGGTAGACGAAAAAACAGGTTATGCCATTCCTGAAGCAATCCGGCAAATACTCTCTGCTCATCCAACCTATTATAAAGAATATACTGAATCAAAGGCTGGTAAAATTTATGAAGTTTTCAAGCGTGAAATAAAACAGCATTATAAGGCCAATCCGGATATTTCCCAAATTGAAGATGCAATGGAGGTTTTTGAAGCCTTGCAGCAGCTGGGAATAAAAATAGGCCTCAATACCAATTTAGATAGGGATACAGCAAATCTCCTTTTAAAGGGCGTAGGCTGGGAAAACCATCCGCTTATAGACATAACAGTATGCAGTGATGAAGTGGCCCAAGGCCGTCCTTATCCGGACATGATTTTACAAATGATGGCAGCCTTAGGAATCGGCAGTCCCTCAGAAATAATAAAAATAGGCGATACCATAGTGGACATATTGGAAGGTCAACAATCCGGATGTATGATGAGTATTGGTATCACCAGCCCAAGGTACAATTATGATAGATTAATGCGTGCCCAACCTACCCATATTGTCAATGCGCTCTATGAAATCATACCACTTGTAACCCGTGTATTCACAAAAATTCCTGAAGAAAATAAATGATTCATTTCCCCTCACTTTCTAAAAGGTTATCTGTAGCAAACCCCATACTAATGAGCACCTTTGTGGCACTCATGGCATTTCTGACCTATAGCAGTATGTATGCTTTTCGAAAACCTTTTGCTGCAGCCACCTTTTCCGGTGAAGAATGGTGGGGAATAGATATGAAAGTATGGCTAATCCTAATGCAAACCTTTGGGTACATGGCCAGCAAGTTTTATGGAATCAAACTGATCTCTGAGTTGAGCGGCAAAAAAAGAGGGCTATTGATCCTATCATTGGTAGGCTTTGCCTGGTTATCTCTGCTGGGTTTCGCACTTCTTCCTGCGCCCTTTAACATCCTTTGCTTTCTATTAAACGGTTTTCCACTAGGCCTGATTTGGGGATTGGTTTTTCATTACCTGGAAGGCAGAAGATTTACGGAAATGATGGGCAGCATATTGGCCATCAGTTTTGTTTTTTCATCCGGTTTTGTAAAATCCATCGGCAGGTATTTATTGGTTGATTGGGCCATAGACCCTTACTGGATGCCATTTATCACGGGCGCTTTATTTATCCCATTCCTAATCATGGCAGTATTTTTCTTGGACCACACCCCTCCACCAAATGAGGGAGATGTGACCTTAAAGACCCAGCGAAAGTCCATGAATAAATCTGAACGGAAGGCATTCTTTCAGAAATTCAGTTTCGGCATTGTGCTACTTGTTTTGGTATACATGGCCCTGACAGCCTTTAGAGACATTAGAGATAATTTCGTGGTGGAAATATGGAAGGAGCTAAAAGTGGGACTGGCTCCGGAACTCCTTACCCAAACAGAAATCCCTATCACCCTGCTGCTTTTGTTAATGATGGGCTTGCTCGTATTGGTGAAGAACAACTTCAAGGCCCTATTTCTTTACCACCTGATCATAATTTCAGGTTTGATGCTCGCTGTAATATCAACCTTTCTGCTTCAAAACGGAATGATGAACCCCTTTTATTGGACCGTAGCTACTGGCACCGGTATTTATATGGCCTATATACCATTCAATTGTCTCTTATTCGACCGCTTATTGGCAGCTTTCAAATATGTTGGAAATGTTGGCTTCCTGATGTATTTGGTGGACAGCTTTGGCTATCTGGGATCTTGTGGCATCCTCATATTCAAACAGTTTGGAGACTGGGAGGCAATGAGTTGGTTTACCTTTTATTCAGAAGGACTGATGTTTGTAATGACATTTTGTGCCTTGGTCATGGTTGTCAATGGCTTTTACTTTTATAAAAAATTGAAGCAAAATGCATCCTTCGATCCGCTAGATTTGCCTATAGATAAGCCGGCGGTTCAAACTATTCCGATCAAAAAATAAATAAATCTCTATTTTTTGATGCTATTAATTCGTCTTTTAAACAAATACCAATAGCCAATCGGGAAAATAAGGGCCTTTAGCCGCCATTCATTTTTCTCATGGAAAGACAGCTTATCGGTTTTGCTTATCTGTCGATAAAAAAAACTGGCCATGACCAAATGACCCAATACCACAATCAACAATACACTATAAAATATCAGCTCATTCATTTTTTAAATCGGGGAAGAATTGGTGGAACATTTCTTTGGTAATCAACATAGACTTCACCATAAATTGCTATTAATTTTTTCTCCTCAAAATAAATTCCCGGAGGTAAATAAAGTAATAAAGCCAATAAATGAATCAATGAAGCCAAATTAGGAACATAAAGGAAATAACCTAAGAAAATTAAAATCAAGGCTAAATACAGTGGATGTCGAACATAACTGTACCAGCCATTCACAATCAGCTCATCCTTTTCTCTTAAGTCATCATGGGGAAGCCAGCCAATGAATCTGCCTGCGGAAATTTCTTTCATACTTTTGACGGCAATTATGGTACCTAGGGTAGCCAACATATAGCCGAAATAGGTGCTGCCATCTGAAGGCATAAAAACCCAATTCGGTTCTATACTTCCTGCATAAACAAACAGCCCTAAAAAAAAGATGGCAGCGAGCAGGCTATAGATTAGTCGGTACCATTTATATTGGGCACCCATCCAAAGCCTGAATTTTCTTTTTATATTGAGACTTGCCAGAAGGGTGTGGCTAGCATAAAACACAATCCATCCTACAGCTAAAGTTATATATTCCATAAAGTTTCGAATATCCATATTTTGACTGACTAATGAAAAATTTAAACCGATATATTGAACATACTGCTTTGCATCCAGGAGTGGATGAGCAAGCAATCCAAACTGTATTAGACCAAGCGAAAAAATATGCTTTCAGAGGCGTATGCATTCCTCCTTTTTGGGTAAAAAAAGCCAAAAGGGAGCTATCAACTTTTGATATACAATTGGTAACCGTAGTGGGTTTTCCGTTGGGTTATTCTATGACACAAACCAAAGTCTTTGAAACCAGGCAAGCCATCAAAGATGGGGCAGATGAATTGGATGTGGTATGGTCAATTACCGGATTTAAGTCCCGTATGAACTGGCCAAAGATTGAACTGGCCAAACTGGCCAATATTTGTCATGAGGAAGAGAAATTGCTCAAAGTAATCATCGAAACAGCCTTACTTCAAGAAGAAGAATTATTGGAAGCTTGCCATATTTGTACAGATGCAGGCGTGGATTTTGTCAAAACATCCACTGGATTTGCCGACAAAGGAGCTCAGATAGCAACCATCCAACGCATGAGAGAAATCCTACCTAGTCAAGTAGGAATCAAAGCAAGCGGAGGCATCAAAACGCTAGATCAAGCAGAGGCGATGATAGCTGCCGGCGCAGATAGAATTGGCACCAGCAGTGGCCACCTTATAATGGAGGCTTGGCAGGATAAAAATCCGTAACCATCCTTACCTGCTCTCTTTTTTCACTTGTTGCTTTATCTGCTGTAGGCTTATCTTCTACTTGATTAAAATAAATAAGGAAAAAGGGAATGATAAAAAAGGTAAGTAAAATATAAGCAAAACCTATGGTTTTATTAAGGGAAGTTTGTTTACCAAACTTTTTGGCCAGCCTAACAGGAATTTCCCTTAACCTAGGAAAAGGAAGAAAAATCAGGTTACCAACCAAGTTAAATAGCACATGCACGATGGCTACGCTTATGGCGGCTTCCGTTTTATACAAGGCAGCAATTACTGCTGTAATCGTGGTTCCTAGATTTGCACCCATAATAAATGGAAAAACCTTTCTTAAGGCAACTTTTCCTGTAGCAACAGCAGTAACAATTAGAGAAGTAGTCACTGTACTTGATTGAACAGCCGCTGTAAAAAAGGCTCCATAGGCAAAAGACCTAAAAGGGTAATTAAAAATATGTTTTTTGATTTTTTTGAAATTGGGAGTGATCAATGATTTGTAGGCAAGGGAAGAAAGGATTTTAATGGATCCAATCATCAGTAGAATACCTGCAACCAATGCCAACAATGGCCAGACTAAAAAAGAATAAAATTCATAACTTAGGGGTCTAAGGAAAAAGCCATTAAGCCCTATACCTTCCATACTGGCCTTTTCTTCCCACACAAACCAATGGGTAAGCCAAGCAGCCATATGACTAAGAACTCCAAAATACACCTCTAATGGAAGCAAAATAATAACCGTGATAATATTAAAGATATCATGTAATACGCCTGCAGACAGGGCTTTTCTAAAGGTTTTTCTTTTCAGCACGTAGCCAAAGGCAACCAAGGTACTGGTTAAGGTAGTACCGATATTGGCCCCCATGATTACCGGAACTGCCTGAGCAAGGCTAAGATTTCCGGAAGCCACCAATACTACAACCATGGCGGATATGGTGGAACTGGACTGGATCAAGGCAGTAGTAAGCAAGCCAATAAAAAGCCCTACAAAAGGATTACTTGTGGCGGTGAATAAGGCATTGGCAGCCTCATTGTTTAATTCAGTCAATGAAAAGGTCAAAAAATCAATGGAAAACATGAAAATCAGTAAGCCCACAATTATAGTGGCTACTGTAATCAGGTTTTTCATGAAAGAATTGGCTTCAAACGCTTGTGTCATTCAGTAGTGGCTGTAGATTTTGCAAAGAATATAATTGCAAAATACGGATAGAGTAAAGAGAATTACACGCTTTTTAAGTAAAACTTCTGTTAATATTGGAAAACAATAACTTAGCGTAAAATAATCTATTAAAAATACGTCTTCTAGCTCAATAGGAAATAAAATATTTATATTTTTGAAAAAATACTTTTCTTCAATTTCCTATACAGGGTTCAACTTTACCATAAATTAATTCGGGACTTAACAATTCGGTAACATAATCCTTAATATTTCTTGTTTAATTTGCACCCGTATTTCAAAGCCGACAACTGATTATGGCCAAACTTAAAGATCAAAACATTAACCAGGACGCACTATCAAAGGCGGCCTATTCCCTTTTTGATTTCACAAAAAAGGAAAAATCATTCCTTTTGATCATCTGCATTTTGGTATCCATTGCGGGAATCATCACTCCTTATACGTATGCTGCCATGTGGTTTGGATTTGCTTTGGCGGCTTATTCTGCAATTGCCAATGACAGTATCCAAACCATCGGAACATTTATAGCCTCCAATCAGAAACAGAAATGGTATTTCTTATGGTTGTTTATGGGTTTAATATTTGTTGGTACAGTCACTTTTAGCTGGTTTTACTATAATGGAGATGTAAGTTATCAACGTTTAAGGGTAGATGGTCTCGACAAAGCCCCTGAAAGTTTTGTGTTTCTTCAAATCGCAGCTCCCATTGTTTTATTGGTGATGACGCGTTTAAGAATGCCGGTTTCCACCACATTCCTTTTGCTTAACGTATTTACCTATAAGGCAGGCACCATTATAGGTGTGATGCAAAAAAGCTTTATTGGTTATTTCGTAGCCTTTTTCTTGGCCATTATGGTTTGGTATGTATTGGAAAAGTTTGTAAACAACTACCTAAAAGGAAAACCGGGCAAATTTTGGTATCCCTTACAATGGGTTACCTCCGGAAGTCTCTGGGCCGTATGGATCATGCAAGATGCAGCGAATATTGCCGTATTCCTCCCAAGAGAGTTAAATGCCTGGGAATTTTCTGCCTACACAGGTTTTGTGTTTTTAGGGCTGGGTGTGCTTTTTTATATGAAAGGAGACAAGATTCAAGGCATTGTCAATGAAAAA